>JBILJE010000044.1:0-15194 GCA_044377395.1 Rariglobus sp.
CCGCCAAGGTGGCCAAACTGGATGTGGTGATTTACGAAGTCGGCATCAGCTATTACGGACGCACCTATAAAGAGGGTAAAAAGATCGGCTGGCGCGACGGCGTGCGCGCGCTCTACGCGATTTTGAAGTACAACCTGTTCCGGTAATTAATACCATTTCGCTATCAAAGAATTACAAACGAACCGTTTTAACCGCTAATGAACGCTAATAGCCCGCTAATAACAGCCGTGGAACTCATTGCTTATGAATTAGCGTATCTCAGTGTTCATTAGCGGCTAAAAACTCCGTTGTTTGGTGTTTGGCTACTGAGTTGCTGGTGCTGTGAGCCTGAACTGTAATACTCTTTAGCAACCAAACCGGATCTTTAACCCGAACTCCTGAGTTGGTCGGCGCGATCTGGCGCAACCTGCTGGGCATCTGACCGTTCATTCACCCACTCGAAGCACTATTTAGTGCACCTCGGGGATTCACTCACGATCATCTGCTCCAGCATCTTGCGCCAGCTCATCGCCGCCAACTCAGGAGTTCGGGTTTAACGCAAAGTCGCAGAGGCGCAAAGAAAGCATTCGCTCAAAACGAGTTGTCTCATACTTCGCGCCTTAGCGTCCTTGCGTTAAAAGTCCTGAATAGCTGTGTAATGGGTATAACCATGTTTTTATGCGTATGAATGCAAAGTGGTATCAGATGATCACGGGAGGTTCAGAATCCAAATAAACGAAGTCATTCGTGCACAAAAAAACCCGGTCAGTTATGACCGGGTTGGCAAAAGCACACGCTGTATTACTTAAACGGTTCCAACTCCGGAGCAGTCCAAGGTTTGCTGCGGGCGGCCTCTTTGGCCAATACCTCGGCTACTTTAGCTTTAGCAATAGGCTCACCGTTATTACCCCACTCTTGGCGGATGTAGGTCAAAACCTGGGAAATTTTCTCCTCGTTCCAGTTATAACCACCGCCGGTCACCTTACCGAAAGCTGGCATGGCACCGTTGTAGGTCTTACCTTCAACCTCCATAGGCCCGTTGAGCCCGTGAAGAAGAATTCGGACGAGTCGCTCCTCGCTACCGAACACCCATTCGGAACCAGCAAGTGGAGGATAAACCCCGGCAACACCTTGGCCGTTAACCTGGTGGCACGTGGCGCAGACTTGTTGATAGGACTTCTTACCCGCAGCAATCACTTGCTCAGGAGTCAGTTCCTTGCTGGCGCTGCCTGCTGCAGTCTTCGGGTCAAAGCGCTCGTCGTACACCATTGGGCTGAAACCCGCGCGGTAATGCACCACGTAGATGCTCGTCACGAAGATCATCGTGGAAACGAAGCCGAGCAGGAACAGCGGCATCAGCTTAAAGCCTTCAGCTGGCTCGCTCTTGTTATTAAGCAACTCCGCGTGAACTTTCTGGATGCTTTCGTCACTGGCTCCGTCGGGACCGGAGGAGAGGTTATGATTCTGATCAGCGCTCATTTATGGGACTCCTTGGCGGGTTGGGTCTTAGCGGCCGCAGGAGCGGTGTACACGTTCTTGGTCTCGGGATACGCGTAGGTATCCTTCAGGCTCAGCAGGTAAGCGACAAGTGCCTCAGCGCGCGCAGTCGGCACCACTTCGTGTCCGGCTGCGGCGGGGAGCTTGAGGGCCTTGGCCGAACCTTGGCCAATAATGGGTTGGGTTTTAAACAGGTAAGCGTAGGCCGGCATGTTCGACGTTTTGACCACCGCTTGGGGGTGATAAAGGTACGCATAAAGCGCGGCGGCCGTGTGGTCGGTGCCATCTGCATTTTTGCGTGCGGCAAAATTGCGCAGGTCGGGGCCGATGCGCTGCGAACCCAGCAAGACGCGGGATTCACGGAGGTAGTCGCGGGCAACGCTTTGACGCTCGCCCCAACCGCGGCTCTTTTCGCCGATATCGGAACCAAAGCCTTCACGGCGAACTTGTTGAGTATGGCAAGATACGCAACCGAGGTCTTGATAAACCAGTTTACCTTGGGCGGCGAGACCGGGCGCCTGCAACGGGAAAGCCTTACCTTCGCCTTCATCGACATGAGTCAAGAAGGCGCCGTAGCTGATTTGGTTCGTTAGCACCAAGCCGACAAAAGAGAGGGCGAGGGCTAGGAAAATTCCGAGGAATAAAAAGGGAGCGCGGTTCATCGGGTGGCCTCCGGTTGAGCGGACAGCAGTTGTTTCACCGAGCTAACGCAGCAGGCAGAAGCGTTAGCCAGGGTCCAGAAGAAGTTGATAGCGAAGGCGAGTTGGCCAATTGCGATCAGTACGCAACCGACGCTGGCCGAGAAAAGGTAAGGAAGAGTTGCGGTGGTGACTGAGGTGAAGGCAATCGAAGCATCCGCGAGTTGCAGACCTTGATTGATGCCGCCGACCGCCAGAGAACCGACCACCAACGTCACGCCGATTGCGGAGGCTACGAAGTGCACCCCGATTAATGCGTCGTTGGCCCAGGCCGTGGCGAACACACGCGGCACAATGGCGTAAAGCGCACCAAAGATCACCATGGTAAAGAACCCGTAGTAGCCGAGCTGAGCCTCAGCGGCTGTGAAGTAAGTGAATTGGGTAATGGCCGCGAAACCGTGGACGGCACCGGCGACCCAAGCCAACAACACAAGCAGCAGGGAAAACACGCCGAAGGTAATGAAACGCAACGGATAACTGTCCTTTAACGAAGCGCCATTTCCGGCGAGTGAGCCGAGGAAGTTCAGCACAAAAATAACCAAAGGAACGAGCAGCATGAAGGTGGCAGCAGCACCGAAAGTTTGCACCCAAGCCGGAACCGGTCCGCCGATCAGGCGAGTAATACCCGCCCAGCTGCCAAACACCACCAGCCACCAAAAACCGGTCGAGGCAAGGTAGTAGCTGGAAACGGGCTTTTTCAGCAGTTTTGGCAGGAAGTAGTAAATCGCAGCCAAGGCGATCGAGGCGAACCAGAGTAAGAACAGGTTACCCTCGAACCAGGCATGAATAACCGATTGCACGGTTCCGCGAACTGGAACGAACACCAGCATGATCTGGGCAATCGCGTAAATCCAAGGGAAGGCGAGCAGGGCAACAAAAAGATACCATTGGGAGGCAAACAGTTGTTGTGAACGCCCGGCACGGAATACCACGAAGGACCAGGCCGCGATCAACGCATAGGCCACCCAGAGAAGCGGAGTGGCGAAACCGGGCATTTCGAGCGAAGCAAGGGAGGTCGAGAAACCGGCCAAAATGCCACCCACACCCACGGTGACGCCGACATTCCAAAAAACGGTGCCCAGAAGGAGAACCCCACAACCCGGGAGTGCGCCACGCGACAGGCGAGCCATCAGCCAGAGGCTGACCGCAAAAGCGGCGTTAAAGCCCCAGCCGTAGATAAAGACACTGCTTTGGGCGGGCTGAATACGGCCATAAGTAACGTATTCACAATTATTAAAAAACGACGGCGTGTGCAGCTGCCAAGCGGCAACCACGCTCAAGGCGCCGGCCACCAGCAGCCAGATTAGGGCCGAAGTGATCAGCACCGTGAGCGGCGTACGCAGGGAGGCGTCGATGACGGAAGCATCGCACGAAGGCGCCAATGCGCAGTCGCTTTTGTGCTTTGGGTTGTGGGAATCTGTGGCCATCGGTGGGTGTTGGAATCGGATGGTAGGAGCCCGTTAGTATACGAACGATGCGTATTTCAAAGGGGCGCCCTACCTTCGGGAGATCTACTTCTTGGCGTTGAGCTCTTTGATCGTGATGTTGATGGCCTCGGCGATCGGGATGCGAACCACACCCGTGGGCTGGTCAACCCAGCCATAGGTGGTAGCGGCAGCCTTTTCCTTGGCGCGCAACTCGGAGAGCGCCGCTTTGCGCTGGTCGGGAGTGCGGACGCCATCGGCCAGCGGGGCCGGGGTTTTCGGCAGATAGGCGATGAAAACGATCAACGCAAAGATCGCGAAACCACCGATGGCGGCAGCCACCGTGATCAACGTACCGGACGAAGCAGAAGGAGTTTTTGAGGAATCACTCATGATGGGTGAGGCATTCAGTGATACGCGGGTCGCGGATCGGGATGAGTTTGGTCTTGGGGAAGCTCTTCAAATAAGCCCAGAAGAACACGCCACCGACACCGATGATCGAGGTGGCCGTCCAGAGCAGGTTAAGCGAGAGGAAGGGCAAGGGCTCGCCGTGGGAGTCCTTGAGTGCGGGAGCAACGTTGTAGATCAAATCGATGACGATCATCAAAAGGATCCAGCGGACAATGAAGGTGATGCGGCTGTGGGTGATCTTGTTCTTATAAGAGAGCAGGAACAGGAACGGGAACAGGAAGTGGCCGAACAGGATCAGCATACCGACGTATTTCCACTGGCTGGGTTCGCCGGCGCGGGTGATTTCGCGCAGGTTGTACCAGAAGGTTTCCTCAGGAACGTTGGCGTTCCAGATCAGGAAGTACTGGGAGAATGTGACGTAGGCCCAAAACACGGTGAAGGCGAAGATCAACATACCCACCGAGTGCAAGTGGTTGGTGTTCAAGATCCCCTTGAGGTCGCCGCGCTTGTAAAGCGCCAGCAGCATGAGCACACCGATCGCCAGCGCACCGCGCACGCAATTAGCAAAATACCACACGCCGTACATGGTGGAGAACCAGTGGTACTCCAAGCTCTTGATCCAATAAATGGCCGCAAGTGACAGGGTGATCGCACCGACAGCCAAACCGAAGGCGGCGGTCTTGCGATTCATGAAAGTCCACTTGAGGTCACCATCGGCGTCTTGGCTGAACGAGGCTTTGCGCAGGCGGGACGAAAGCCAAATCCAAGCGGCGAAGCACAACGCGGTCATGGCGGTGAACATCTCCAAGTTCAGGAAACTGGACTTTTTAATGTAGAGCGGATCGTGGCCGACCGTGTGGCCGTTGAGCAGCACGTAATCGGGGTTCATCCACTTCCAGATGGTGTCGTGTGAGCCCGTCCAGGAAACGATGACCAAGGGCGTGAACAACAGGGCGAGCCAAGGGAAGGCGGCAAGCCCATGCTCGAATTGGCGACGAAGGACCACCGACCACGAGGCGTCGAGGATGTGGTGGATCATCACCAACATCAACATGCCGATAGCGATCGCGGTCCAGAAGGACACGCCGATGAGCCAGGAAAGCGCAACGGCCTTACCACTGGACACGAATAAGCCGATGATCGTCAGTACGATACCAGCGATACCTACGCCCAGAAACTTGCTTGCGCAGGCACAGGACGACGGGGTTTCAGAAGGGATTGCCGCAGAAGCGGTGGCAGCGTGGGTGCTCATTTGATACCAAGCTCAGATTTGTGACCGGGAGGAACGTCCGCGGCGGTGGAGTGGGCTGCACGCTGGAGGGCGCGCACATAGGCGATAACCGCCCAGCGATCATCGGCGGGGAGTTTGTCCGCGTAGGAAAGCATGTTACCTTTACCGTGGGTGATGGTGTTGAAAATCTCACCTTCCGTCATGGTGCGCAGGCGGACGTCGTGGAAGGTAGGAGTTGCGCCCATGCCGTACTGTTTGGTGATACCATTGCCGTCACCGATAGCGCCGTGGCACGGTGCGCAATAGATCGTGAAACGATCCTGTCCACGCTCCATGAACTTGGCGTCCACTGTGATAGCGGAGGGGAAACCGACGACCCAAGCGCCCTTGGCGTCCTTGCCCTCGAAAAGAGCGGAGTCGGCCTTAAGGAAGGTGGCGTCAGCGGCGTCGGAGCGGCGACCAAAGGCCACCGTGCCGGGGATGCGCGTGCGATCGGCACGACCATCGGCAAAGAACTTGGACGAAGCCTGCGCCTTGTACTTGTCCTGGTGGTCCATGTCGTCGAACACCTCAAGCGGTGAACGAGTCGAGAGCGAGCCGCGGAAGCCCAAAATGGACAACGCGAGCACGACGACGAAGAAGAGGGTGAGATATACGTAACGCATGGCTCAGGCTTCCAGCTCCTGGATGTCTTTGCCCCCGGCCTTCTCGAGCAAGGCCTTGGTCAGGGCGAGGTTGAATTTCGGGTCGGCGGACTCGATCACGATGTGAAATTTGTCGTCCATGCCGGAGAGGATTTTGTCGCTCTTAAGCACCGGGTGGTAGTGCATCGGAAGGCCGTTCAGGAAGAACATGCCGCCGATGGTGGCGAACGCGGTGAAGAGAATGGTGAGCTCGTAGGACACCGGGAAGGCGAACAGCGGGCTGAAGTAGGGCTTACCGCCCACCACCAGAGGGTAGTTGATGTAGCTGGTGTAGAAGATCAGCGACATACCGGTGGTGAAACCGAGTAGACCGCCACACAGCGAGAACTTAGGAACGTTGGAGCGTTTCAAGCCCATGGCCTTGTCGAGACCGTGGACCGGGAACGGCGTGATGCAGTCCCAGTTTTTGTAGCCGGCGTCGCGCACCTGCTCCGCCGCGTGGTAAACGCTCGGAGTCGTGTCGAAGGTGGCGATCAAGCCGTAAGGTTTGGCAGACATGTTAATAAATGTGTCGGCGTTAAATTAGTGGTGGTCTTTGCCGTGAACGTCGGCCTGAGGCATGACTGATTTGATTTCAGCCATGGGCATGACGGGCAGGAAACGGATGAAGAGGAGGAACAGCACGCTGAACACGCCGAAGGTGCCGAAGAAGGTGAAGATTTCGACGATCGAGGGGCTGTAGTAACCCCATGAGGACGGCAGGAAGTCGCGAGCCAGCGAGGTGACAATGATCACAAAGCGCTCGAACCACATACCGACGTTGACGAAAATCGACAGGATCCAGACCAGCGCGGTGTTTTCACGGACCTTCTTGAACCAGAAGAACTGCGGGGTGATGACGTTGCAGCTGATCATGATCCAGTAAGCCCAGGCGTAATGACCGAAGGCGCGGTTGATGAAGGCGAAACCCTCGTTGGGGTTCGCGCCGTACCAGGCGATGAAGAACTCCATGCCGTAGGCGTAACCGACGATGGTGCCGGTGGCCAAAACGATCTTACACATACAGTCGATGTGATACTGCGTGATCAGATCCTGCATGCCGTAGATGGCGCGCAACGGGAGCATCAAGGTCAGCACCATGCCGAAACCGGAGAAAATAGCGCCGGCCACGAAGTACGGAGGGAAGATGGTGGTGTGCCAGCCCGGGAGCAGCGACACAGCGAAGTCGAACGACACAATCGTGTGCACCGACAACACCAGCGGCGTGGAGATACCGGCCAAGATGAGGTAAGCCATCTCGTAGTTGCTCCAGTGACGGTTCGAACCGCGCCAGCCGAGGGCGAAAAAGCCGTAGCAGAACGAACGTACCTTGTTACCGGCCTTGAAGAAGCGGTCGCGAAGGATAGCCAAGTCAGGCAACAGACCGACGTACCAGAACAGGACCGATACGGTGCCGTAGGTAGAGACGGCGAACACGTCCCACTCCAGCGGCGAACGGTAGTTCTGCCAGATGGCGTTGCTGTTCGGGATCGGGAACAGGTACCAGGCGAACCAGACGCGACCGACGTGGAACACCGGGAAAATACCGGCGCAGACCACGGCGAAAATCGTCATGGCTTCGGCGGCGCGATTGATCGAGGTACGCCACTTTTGGCGCAACAAGCACAAGATCGCCGAGATCAGGGTGCCGGCGTGGCCGATACCGATCCAGAACACGAAGTTAACAATGTCCCAA
The DNA here is from genome assembly GCA_044377395.1 of Rariglobus sp. Lineage (GTDB taxonomy): Bacteria > Verrucomicrobiota > Verrucomicrobiia > Opitutales > Opitutaceae > Rariglobus. Next base: position 7,620 of record JBILJE010000044.1, read on the forward strand.
GCCCAGTTAACCGGGTTGGCGTGGCCCCAAACACCAACACCCGTTGAAACGAGGTAGATGATGCCGACGACGGTGAACGAGGCTACGCAGCAGGCGAGGATGAAGCAGACCCACCACCAAGTGGGGGTTTTGCCCTCGATGATGCCGCAGATCTTGTCCGTCACCCAGCCGAAGCTCCGGTTGTTTTCAACCAGAGTAGCGCGAGGAAACGGGGTAGGATTAACCTCGTTGAGGATAGCCGGCTGAGCGGCTGATGTATTTGCGTGAGAGGCCATTAGCTATTTCCTCCGAAGAGGTTGTTGCCGCGAAGGGCGCTGTGTTTCTGCGGATGCCCGGCTGCTGGTGCATGACCGTGGTCGTCGTGACCGTGGCCGTGCGCAGGCTCTTTGCCGAAAAGCGGGTTGTTCTTCTTCTCGTACTCGGTGCGGCTGAGCGGGAGCGCGGCGTAGTCGGGCATAGCCGGGTTCGGATTGCGCAGCTTGCCGAGGTAAGTGGTGCGAGGGCGGATGTTCAGGTAACCCAGTAAAGCGTAATCGTGCTCGAGGGCCTTGGCCTTCGAGACGGCGCTGGTCGGATCCTTGATGTTGCCGAAAGTGACGGCATCGGCCGGGCAAACCTGTTGGCAAGCCGTGCGGATGGTTCCATCGGGAATCGCCACGTTGTCGGAGGCGCCGGCCTTCACCTTCTGCTTGATCTTGGCCTGCTGGATACGTTGCACGCAGTAGGTGCACTTCTCCATCACGCCGCGCATACGTACGGTGACGTCGGGGTTTTTAACCATCTTGACCAACTCCGGCATGCCGGACTGACCGAGCGGTCCCATATAAAGCTCGTCGAGGGAACGCTTGTTCCAATCGAAGAAGTTGAAACGGCGAACCTTGTACGGGCAGTTATTCGCGCAATAACGCGTACCGATACAGCGGTTGTAGGCCATCGTGTTGAGACCTTCCTCGTCGTGGACGGTGGCGTTGACCGGGCAGACGATTTCGCACGGGGCGAGTTCGCAATGTTGGCAACCGACCGGCTGGAGTGAAACTTGCGGGTCTTCGGGGAGAACCTTGTTGCCCGGACCACCGAAGGCGGCGGCCTCAATCTGGCCATCTGAATAGTAGCGGTCCAAGCGGATCCAGTGCATCTCACGGCCGCGCATGACCTGGTCCTTGCCGACGATCGGGATGTTGTTCTCAGCTTGGCAGGCAACGACGCAAGCGTTGCAACCGATGCAGGTGTTCAGGTCGATCGACATGCCCCACTGGTGCACGCCGTTGAGCTGCTCGTGGTCGTAGAGCGACTGACCGCGCGGGATCTGGCCGGCGATGATCGCCTTGCGCTTGGCGCGGTCTTCAGGTGAGAGCTTGGCCAACTCGGCGATGGAATCTTCCTCGCCCAAATTGGAGGGGGCGTGGGACTCGATGCCGAATTTGTTAACAAAGCCCAGATCGGTGGAACCATCCTCGGCAAAGTTCGACTCGCGGACGATTTCGCGGCCTTCCATCGACCAGTGCTCTTGGGTGTTGGCCAAGGCATAAACGTCGCTGGTGACCTTGATCGTCGCTCCAGTGGCAAAACCGAGCGTGCTGGTGGTGCGGGCAGGGTAGAAGTTGTGGCCCACGCCCTTACCCACGCGACCGGACACCGTGCGGCCGTAGCCGAGCGGTAGAACGAGCGTGTAGTTGGAGAGACCCGGCTGGATGTGCAGCGGACCGCGGACGGTCACGCCGTTGACGGTGACTTCGCCGATGAACGCCTGCTCCACGCCCTGCTTGAAGTTGGCGTTTTCCTTACGCGCGACCTGGAGAACTGAACCTTCGGGATCGATGCCGAGGTGTTTACCCAAACGCGGGCTGACGAGGATAGCGTTATCCCAGGAGATCTTGGTGATCGGATCCGGGCACTCTTGGAGCCAGCCGTTGTTGGCGAAGCGACCATCGTCGACCTTGGCGTCGAAGGTGAAACGCACTTCGAGATTGGTCTCGGAGAGCGCACTGTAGCTGGGCGCGAGGGCGAACAGTGGGGCAAGACCGGGAGCGTTGAAACGCACGTCGGCCTTTTTGTAAGCCGAGCCCACCAACAGACCGTCATGGAGGAACTGGCGGAACACGTGATCGGCGTTACCGCCGCCAATGATAGCCGTGATGGTGTTGTAAACTTGGGTGTACGGATCGGTCACCGTCTCGCCGGCGATGCGGGCGAGCACTTCGATCTCGGTCAGGCCGTTGAACAGCGGCATGATCATCGGCTGGACCGGCACGATGGTGCCGTCGGCGGTGCGGGCGTCGCCCCACGACTCGAGGTAGTGGGCGGCCTGGATCTGCGTGCCGGAAACTGCGGAGGTCTCGTCAACGTAGTAGCCGTAACGCACCACGTCAGGAACGTTTTTGACCAACTCGGCGAAACCGAGGTCGGCCGGGGCGTCGTAAACGGGATTGCCGCCGAGGATAACCAGCGACTTGACCGAACCGGCCTTGAGGGCGGCGGCGAGGGTCGAGATGGTCGCCGCGGTGTTGGCGGGAACCTCGACGAAGTCGACCGTCTTGCCCACGTTGCCGAGGGCAACATTGAGGGCGTAGACGATGGCGTGAACTTGGGGCGGCAGGTGGCTGCCGGCGACGATCACGCTCTCACCCTTGTGGGCGAGCAGGTCGGCGGCGCAGGCGTCGAGCCACTTGTCCTGATCCTTAAAGGTCAGGCCCTGGGCAAGCGCGGAGAACGTGTCGGTTCCGCTCACTTTGCCGGCGAGGGCGGCGGTGAAGGCCAACATATGGCTGCTGGCCAGACGCAGGCGGTGATCGGCCATCGAACCGACGAGCGAGAAGCTGCTCTCGATCGAGTAGAGGCGGTTCATCGCGTCGGTCTTGCTGACGACCTTGCGGCCCTTGGCGAAATCGCGGGCGTAGGCCAGCGAGTGCGCCTCGGTCTGGAAGAAGTCGGCGTCGATCGCGACTATGCGCTTGGCCTTGGCGAACTGGTAGAGCGGCTTGACGCTCTGGCCGAAGGCGGCCTGGGCGGCTGAAGCGGAGGCCTCATCCTGACCAGCCTCGTATTCAGCCCAAATCGCGGCGGGGAACTTTTTCTTTAACTTGGCGACCAGGGCGGCGCGGGTGGGCGAGCTGGATTGGCCGGCGAGGAAAGCGAGACCAGCGCCGGAAGCGGCGGCGGCATCGGTGCCGATCTTGGCCAGCAAGTCCTGCACGGCGGCGGCGGTAACGGCGGCACCTTTAACAGTGGCAACGCTCGAGCGGTCCGGATCGTAAAGATCGAGAACGGAGGCCTGAACGAAGGCGTTCGAACCACCGCCGTAGGGCGCGTAGGTTGGGTTACCCTCGATCTTGGTCGGGCGGCCCTCGTGGGTCTCGGCCAGAATTGGCACGGCACCACGGCGCGTCGGCATCGACGAGGCGAAGTACAGCGGCAGTCCGGAGATGGCATCCTCGACGGACTTACCGTAGGGGAGGATGTTCTTTTCCGGACGGCGGCAACCGGCTGCCAGACCAACGCCACCGAGGGCGAAGGAGGCGGCCATGAGCTTGAAGAACTGGCGGCGATCAACGCCGTTCATGTTCGAAGCGTCGGCAGGGAACTCGCGTTCTACCTGGGCTTTGAAGCCCGGGGTGGCGGCGAGTTCGTCGAGGCTGCGCCAGTATTTCGGACCAGACAATTCGCTGGCGGACGGAGCGGGATGTTCAAATGTGCGTTTCATCAGCGGTATCAGCGATGGCAGCCGGAGCAGCTTTGCGGGGGTTTGATGTTCCAATCATGGACGAACTTCTTGCCGTCTTCGAGCTGGCCTGCGGCACCACCGGGGTGCTTCCAGTCGAGGTTGGTCACGAGTTTCGGGTCACGTACAAATTTTTCGGGCTCACGGTGGCAGTCCAAGCAGAAGCCCATGGAGAGCGGCTTGGCCTGGCTGACGACGTCCATCTCGTTGACCTTTCCGTGGCACTCCACGCAGGAGACGCCACGAGCGATGTGCACCGAGTGGTTAAAATAAACGTAGTCGGGGGCCTGGTGGATCTTCACCCAAGGCACGGGATCACCGGAAGCGTAACTGTCGCGCACGACCTGGAGCAGCGGGCTGTCGGTCTTGACCTGGTTATGGCAGTTCATGCAGGTCTGCGCGGCAGGGACCGACGAGGTAGCGCTCTTGTCCACGCCAACGTGGCAATAACGGCAGTCGATGCCCAACTGGCCGGCGTGCAGCGAGTGGCTGAACGGGACCGGCTGCACGGGGGCGTAACCCACATTGGTGTAGCTGTTGGTCGCGTAATACGTGGTGCCGGCGGCCACCAGGCTGCCGACGATGAACACCAGAATGATGATCTGGAGCGGCAACTTGTTTGCCGATTTGGGGAAAAGTTTAGACATAGTCCGGTGGTATCTTCGCTCGGGATGAGTCGGGCGTAGGGTTAAACCGCATCACCCGAGCGGGCGACGGTGCGGGAGTCGGCGCTCACCTTGAACGGTGCGGCCGGAGGAACCGGATCGGCAACGGCAGATGACACGGTGGACTTGGCAAGGAGTTTAGGGGCCACGCCAGCGACGGCGAAAAGGCCCAGCAACTTGGCGAAGAAATTTTTTCGCGAGTGTTGGTGGCTCACAGGTTGTTAAGGTTTTTGATGATCAAAAGCAGTCGGCGAAGGAATGGACCGTTTTTTCCAAAGTAAAACAAAAATTCCACCAAACCCTGTCATCAGCAGGGACAATAAGACTGCGCGACCTTAACCCACGCTACTGCTTATCATTCGTTTTTGTTGTGCGCTTACTTTTGCCCGTGCCTGCTCCACGGCCCTCGCTGTGCGCCAGCACGTCGTTTTTTGGGATCGGCTGCACTAGAAACTTAGCTTCCCCTCCCCTGCCGCCGAACGGCTTCACCCCGCAAACAGCCTTGTCCCCCCTGCCCTTCTCGGCTCGATTCCACGCCGTTTTCAATCCACGCCGCCTTTTTATGATCACCTCCCGTGCCTCTGTCTCCGTCCGCTACGCCGAAACCGACATGATGGGCGTGGTTTATCACGGATGTTACCTGCCATGGCTTGAGATCGGGCGTACTCAACTGCTTAAAGACTTCGGCATTCCCTACCGAATACTCGAGGCCGAGGGTTTTTTCCTTCCCGTGGTCGAAGTCAGCCTGCGCTACCTGCGGCCGGCCAAATACGATGACGAAGTGGTGATCACCACCGTTCTAAAGGAAAAACCGTCGGTGCGTATCCGCATGGAGTATGAGCTGCATCGCGGCGTTGAGCTCATCGCCACGGCCACCAGCCTGCACGTGTTTATCGACCGGTCCGGCAAACCCGTCCGCCCGCCAGCGGCCTTCGTGCAGATGATGGATCGAGTATTCGGCTAATCCCCCCCGCGCAGCGTTCAAGCGGGCTCAGCCCCACGGAGGTAGCCCCTGTTAGGCAGTAACATTTAAAGTGTCGCATCAAAAAGGAGTGCGGTGCTTCAGGCCGCATCGGCGATTGCGATGGAAATTCGTTCAAACCTGCGGGCTAAAGCACCGCACTACCTCAGCACCTCTATCCGACATGATCCATGTTACTGCATGCTAAATCGCCCCGAAAAAACATACTTCGGCTTAAGTATTCACGATTGTTACCGATATAAGGGCAGCCTCAAGGCACCACCGCGTAATTTCCCCCTTACCCGCCCCCCCCGCTGTAATCATGAAAAAACTCACCCTCGGCCGTCGTATTTCCCTCGGCTTCGCCGCCCTCGGCCTCCTCACCCTAACACTCGGCCTCGTTGCCTTTAAAACGTTTCACGCGGTCTCCAAGGACGCAGACGACCTGATCACCGGCCCCTTGGCTATCGTCCAAATCCATAAGGTGAGCGGGGAAACCTATAAATTGGTCCATGAACACCTTCGCTCAACTGACAAGGCAGCGATCAACGCTAAAATTGCGCTCAACCGCGATACGATCAGCACCTTTATCGAGCAGTACGATCAATCGATCACCGACCCCGCAACGCGTAAAATCTTCGATCAATTTAAAATCGACCGCGCTCTTTTCGTAAAGGAATTCACCGCCGTTTTAGAGCTCAGCAACGCTGGCAAGACGACCGAGGCCACCGAACTGTCCGCCAGCAAGATGGAGTCACGCTACCTCGATATCTCCACCCAGCTGGATGCCTTGGGCCAATTGAACCAAACCCGCCTCGTTGCCGACGTGAGCGACATCGCGACCCACGTGAACTTGGGCAAAAACATGCTTATGGGCGGCTTGGCCGGGGCTCTTCTACTCGCGCTGGCCATCTCCAGCTTGATCATCCGCAGCATCAACCGAGTCCTCACCGCGACCACCGAGTCGATCATCCAAGGCTCGTCACAAGTCGCCGCCGCCGCTGGCCAAGTTTCCGCCTCCAGCCAATCGCTCGCTGAAGGTGCCAGCGAACAAGCCGCCTCGCTCGAGGAAATCAGCTCCTCGGTCGAAGAGCTCTCCAGTATGACCCAACGCAACGCCGAGAACGCCCAATCGGGCAAGGCCTCGGCCAATCAAGCCCGCAGCGCCGCCGAATCAGGTGCCGCCGAAATGGAGCGTTTGCAGGCCGCCATGAATGCGATCCAACAATCCTCCAACGACATCGCCAAGATCATCAAGACCATCGACGAAATCGCTTTCCAGACCAACATTTTGGCGCTCAACGCCGCAGTCGAAGCCGCCCGCGCTGGTGAGTCCGGTGCCGGCTTCGCGGTGGTGGCCGACGAAGTGCGTTCGCTCGCCCAGCGCTCAGCGCTCGCCGCCAAAGAAACCGCCGACAAAATCGCCGATGCCACCGCTCGCAGCGCTCAAGGCGTTGAACTGACCGTGCGAGTCGCCGCCGGTTTACAGCAGATTCTGGAAAAGAACCGCGAAGTGGACCGTCTCGTTACCGAAGTCGCCACGGCCTCCCAGGAACAGAGCGCGGGCCTGGCGCAAATCAACAATGCCATCAGCCAGATGGATAAAGTCACGCAGGCCAACGCCGCAGGGGCGGAAGAAACCGCTTCGTCGGCCGAAGAGCTCAATGCCCAATCCGCCGAACTGAGTGCCGCTGCCGATCAACTGGCGGCCTTGGCAGGACTTAAATCCGCTTCAGGGCAGCCGACCCAACCGACTGAAACAGCGGTGACGCCTGCGCCTCAGCAGGCCCAAACGCACGTTCCTGCTGCCCCGAGCGCAGCCAACGCCGATCGGCATGTGCCTGCCGTTAAGAGGGATCCCCCCCACTCCACCAGTCATTCCACCAGTCATTCCACGCAGCATTCAGGCTCCGAGTCGTTGAGCTTCCGCGATTAGGCTCACGACGAGCCTCGGGGAAGCGGGCATCCTTCGCCCCCCCCCGGAGGGACGACCTCCGTGTCGTCCGGGTTCCCTGCCGAAAGTAGCGCAGACTTCCAGTCTGCTCCCCGCCAGGCCCCTGCTGGGACCCCGAAGCAGACTGGAAGTCTGCGCTACTTTTCGGTCCGTGCTCGAACCAGCCCACACGGAGGTGGGCCCCAGTGCTGTCCCACTTAAAGTTGTTGATTATCAATGGCTCGCACAGCGAAGGTCCGGTTTTTTCGCATGTGATTTGGTAAATAGCTCAGCGATA
>JBILJE010000408.1:0-5588 GCA_044377395.1 Rariglobus sp.
TTTCCGCCTCGTGAATCGGCGCGGGTGCAACTCCACCGGTCGCCTTCTTTGCGGGGCTTGCATTCAGTCGTGGCACGGCACTGCCCCTTGCTGTCTGGCCCCAATGGGCAGGCGGCACACGCATCTGAACTGCCGCACTCCCAATCCTGATTGGGGCGCTGGTAACGGCTGAATTTAAAATCGAATCGCTGAAGGCGTTTCATGTCGGGTTGGGCAGAAGTATCAATTAAACGCCAAGGCCATAAGCCCATGCAGCAGCCCCATGAGCAATAGACTAAATGTGAGCGGAATGTGTATAAATAACCAGTACTTGAGCACGCCTTGGCAGGTCGCCTGCATGTCCAGATTGTCCTTGGCTTTAACGCATTCGATGATTTCGGTCAAAAACACGCGTTCAGAGGCCACCATGTAGCGCTGGAGTTGATTGAGTTCTTCGGTAAGGTCGTTGACCGCTTCCTCTGAGCCGATCAAGTGGAGCAATGTATTCTTTTTAGCCGAGAAATACGCCTTTAGCTTTGATTCATACATGCGCGCCAAGGTAAACGACTTGGTTTCATTCACGCTTTTCCAGATGATTTTTTCAACATCAGTGTGCAGCTGCTTACGCAATCCAGGGATGCGTTCGTAGATCAAGTTCTCCCCGTATAACCGCAAGCGTGAGGGGTAAATGCGCGAAATGATCAAGCCCAGCACGCCGCTCAGAGCGACTGCTGAAAAAACAATATAGAGGGCGATCTCAAAGCGGCCATCCGGTATACGCAGTCCCGTGTGAAAAAGAAAGACCGCAACGGCAAACCAGCCTGCATAGATATGGAACTGCGTCCACGTCGATGCTTTCAGCAGCGGGATAAACGGGAGCTTTTTTCGCGCGTTAAACAGGGCCAATACAAGGCAGGTACCAAATAGCACCGTCCCTGACAAGAAAGCCGTGGAGCGAATGCCTTTGGCATAACTGTCCTGAAGTACCCAAAAGGCGGCAACCGCCGAGAGAAGCAGGCCGAGGTTTATCAGGCGCCGCTGTGAAAAAAACGTTAACGTTGAAGCCATTTGGCAAATGTTTGAGTATCCTGCATGTCGACACGGGTCAGGGCGTCATGAGGGCAAGCGTTGATACACGCGGGGCCCGTCACTTGTTCGACGCACAGATCGCACTTCGCGGCCTTGGTGACCGGTCGACTTTCCTGATCTAGGATGTGTTCGCCGAGCTCATTGCGAATCTCGACCATTTGGATGTTATTATAGGGGCAGCTATTGGCGCAGGTGGAGCAGCCGATACACGTGGTGTCGTTGATGACTACCTGACCTCCGAGCGCATTGCGATGAATGGCTCCGGTCGGGCAGCCGATCATGCACACGGGATCGAGGCAGTGCATGCAGGCATTGGCTATCATATAGCGCCCGATCTGGTGCCCGTGTCGGACAAAGCGCGGGTTGTTTTCGTGCGCCGATGCACAGGCGCGGATGCAGTCGTCGCAGCGCGTGCAGCGATCCAAATCCATCACCATGGTGGCGCGTCCGTTGATGAAGCGATTGTCCACCAGGAATTCCACGACATCCGTCGACAACTCGCCATCGCGGCGGTCGTTGATTTGTTTGATTTGGGCGACAATCGGGGGAGGGAATTCCGATTGGGGGATTTTGGGTAAGATATATTGTTCGACCACGGAGGTCGGCACAACAAGCACGTCGACGTAGCCGAGTGCGCGCAGCGTATATTGAAGCGGCGCCGAATCTTTGGAGTTCCAATTGTGCGCGATTTCGTCGAAGCCGAACATTTGGCCCCGGGAGAGATAACTCGCGGTACGTTCGCCTTGATTATACTTCTGGCTCATGCGCGCGAACCCCGCGCGAATCAGAACCAGGCCGTTGGCGTATTGACCTTCCTCGGCGATCAGCGGCTCCTCTTTAATGCGCTCCTCGGGTGCAACGTCCCGATTTTTTTTATAATTAGAGTGCCAGTCGAAGCTGCCGTAGGTCTCGAATCGGGTCTGATTGGCGACCTCTTTAAGCTCCGCAGGACTGAGGTCTTTAAAATACTTGGTTTCACGGAGGTGATTCTCCAGCGAATACTTGCGATAGTTAGTATCAATGAACTGTTTGATTTCCGGGGCGCGCAAACGCAGTTCGCGCAGGCCCTGCCAGCGGATTTCGAGCAGCTCGCAATCTTCCTCTGCAAAAATGGTGGCCGTACGCGGGGTTCGGCTCAAAGCAGCGATTTCACCAAAGAACATTCCGGCGGTTAATACAGCAGTTCCGCCTTTAAGGACACTGGGGACGTCATGTAGGAAAATGGCCGTGGTATCGACCTTTTCATGCTCAGCACCCGCCTTGGCATCTTTATAACGACGCAGGCTGCGCACTTCCGGATAACGCGCATTTCCCCACAACTGGCGCAGGGTGGAAAGAAAGTTTTTTTTCTCGGGTTGGCGGCGGCCGAGTAGCTCCGCCGGAATGGCATCCTTGCCCAAGGCGACCCGTACACTGCCTGTTATAATAAAAAAGGCGGAGTTGCCGTAGTCGCCTTCACGGACGATGACTTGGTTTTTCTTAAACGAACGCAGGCCGGTGTCGTTTAAAAGAATATCGGGCAGGGAAGTGCTGGCCGGAAAGCGGCTGGCGTCAATTTGGCAGAAGGGTGCAATGGACAATATCCGCGCCACCGCCTCAGCGCCCATTTCACTTTCGAAGGGAACGTCCCAACGTTGAGGGCGAGAGATGGTGGCGAGGGCTTCAGACATGATTCCAGTGATAAACAGCCTTGGATTAGCGCGAGCGGCCGATTACGGTGCTGCAGCGTAAGGGGTTCCCTGCACAACGGTCGGGATGAGGGCGTCGAGCGCGGCCAGGTCCTCACCCTTGTAGGTGTCGCTGATTTTGCGGCCGAGATCGCTGATGGTTTGAACGGCGGCCATGATGGGCTCTTTGTTATTGAGCTTTAGCGCAACGCCATCGGCGGCAGCGGCAACGGCCTTGACCTCATCACGGGGGAGCACGTCGATGATTTTTTGGATTTCCGCACGGGCGGCCTTGGCGCGGCGGGCCATGGACACGGCATAGGTGGCTTTCTCGGTGGCATTTGCGACGCCACGCAGACTGAATTCGAGGTCCACGACGCGGCCGACCAAGTACAGCATGCGCTTGCGCTCGGGGGTCGCATCGGCATTGGTGGTTCCGCTCTTAAAGTGGTGGCGGACTTCGCCTTGCACCCAGGAGACCAGCTCGATCGCGCTGCCGGCTTGGTGACCGCCCACGTTCACCAGTTTTTCATTGGGAACGGTGTGGCACGAGTAGCAATTAACCGCCAGTTGGTAGATGTTGCTGGGGGAAATAAAACCTTGGGCGACGGCGTCGGCGCGGCGGCCCTTCTCATTGTGGACGGTTATCCAATCGGCTGCTGCACCGTGGCACGATTCGCAGGACACGCCGGCAACCGCGCGCCCGGTGTCATTCACCGTATAGTGGCACTGCATACACGTGCTCTCCGTCTTGATGTTAATGATCTCCAGCTTGGCGGCGATTTCCTTGGCGGCGGGGCGACGGTGCAGATCGTCGAAGGTTTTATAGTGCTTCATCTCTTGCCAGGCGCTGGCCTCGCTCTTGTGGCAATCGGTGCACTTTCCAGGCCCCACCAGCTTGGAACTATCTAGGGCCGCGAAGCTTAGGCTGGGCGCAACAAATAGGGCGGCCAGACAGGCGACCACTCGGTTTTTTTTGGTTTTTAGGGCGGTCATGTTTTTTTGCGAAGAATGGCTTAAGTAGGGGGATTTACCCGATGAATTAGTCGACTGATGTGGAAAAGCAGAACGCCTTCATGTCAATGGTATGAATTTCTCCGATAAAAGTTTCCCCAGCCAAGCCCGAACTCCGCTTTATAAACTTTCGCCGAGAACCAGTTACCCGAGTATTAGTCACGGCGCTAAACCAAACCGCCCCCCAGGCAGAGCCGAGGATATAATGTTGGTGGCAGGCCTGATTATCAGCTTGCGCAACTATCGGCTGCATGGGCGTGTATAAGCAACACCGCTCCACCTCATTCCTATGCGTTTCCCATTTGCCTACAAAAACCTGACATCTGGATGCTTCGCCCTGCTTGCGGCGGGCGCTCTGTTACACGCCGAACCGTCCGCCCAACCAGCTGTCGCCAAAGTGCCCTCGGCAGACGACGAGTTGATTTCTCTTATTGTAGCTAAACCGGCCGCCAAAGTCGCGGCTGCCGCAGATGACGATTTACTGGGAGGCGATGATATACCCGTGGTCAAACCAAAGCGGGCCTCCGCACCCTTGGCCCCGGCCAAACCCAAAGCGACCGATTCGGTTGACCCGCATCTGGCGATCTACGCCAAGAATAACTTCCCGAGTGCTTCTGAATGCGCTCCCTGCCACAAGCAAATCTACGACGAATGGCGTTCGTCCAATCATGCTTACGCGGCAATTTCCCCGGTCTTCCACAAGTTCGAACAAAAGATCAATGACTTGGCGCAGGGCACCATCGGCATGTTCTGCATGCGCTGCCACGTTGCCGTCGGCACCACTTTGGGCGAAACGCGCGAACAGCCCCTGTGGGAGCGTTCTGAGGTGTCCCGTGAGGGCATCACGTGCGTGACCTGCCATCGCGTTAAGGAAGAGTACTCGCGTGTAAACGGCGAACGCCGGATCGAAATGGGCGACATCACCAAGCCCGTTTACGGCAATTCCAACGCCGACGGTTTGACGGACATCATTTTGAACAAGGACAAGCACCATGTTAAGCTTTCACCCCAAGATCCGGGTCCCGGGCAGGTGATTCATAACGCCGCGGTGAAATTTGATAACCTGAGCAAATCCGAATTCTGTGTTTCGTGCCATCAGGTGGCCGTGCACCCCGGCATCAAGCTGGAAGTCGTCTGGGATCAATACCGCGCCTCACCCGCCGCAGCCCAAGGAATCAGCTGCCAGGAGTGTCACATGGGCAAGGTGCCCGGCAAAGCCGAAGGCTTTGCGACCGGCCCGGCAGCCATCGTTAACGGCAAAGCGATCAACCCCGGCCGCAAGCACTCCAACCACGCCTTTTTTGGCCCGGGTTATCCGATCGTGCACCCCGGCATTTTCCCGCATCATCCGGAGGCCAAGCGCTTTGCCCTGCAAAGCTGGCTGAAATTCGACTACCGCGCCGGCTGGGGCACTCCGGAATTCGAGAAAAAGGTGGCCAAAAAGCCCGCCGATTTCACCTTCCCTGAAGAGTGGGCCTCGGTCGAAGACCGCACCGACGCACGCCTCATCGTCGATGAAAATCTGGTGATGCTGGAGCAGAAAAAGAAGTTGCGCGAACAGGTCATGAACAACGGCGCCAAGCTCGACGGCCCTTTCTTCCAATCCGATCCGGTTGTCGGAAAAGCGCTGAAGGTGAACTATGTTCTGCATAACACGAACTCGGGCCACAACTTGCCCTCGGGTTCCCTCGGCGCACAGCCCGAGCTCTGGCTCAATGTCGCCCTGTTTGACGAAAAGGGCGCCCGCGTTTGGGAATCCGGTTATGTCGACAGCCAAGGCGACATGGCTGACCTGCACTCGGCTGATGTGCGTGCGGGCCGCGTGCCGGTTGATCGCCA
>JBILJE010000021.1:0-19116 GCA_044377395.1 Rariglobus sp.
CAAGCCGGCGCGGCTGGCCATTAAGGTAAGTTCGCGGCGATGGAAATTGGGATCGTCGAAGGTCATGTCGCCGACGAATAAGCCCAAGAAGACAATGCGTCCGCCGTGTTCGGCGATTTGAAAGGTGCCGCGCATCGAGGCCGGACTGCCGGTGGCATCGATGACCACGGAGGGCAATTGGCCGAAATGGGTCTGTAGATTATCAGCCAGGTTGGCATCCGCAGGAATGGCTTTGCCGAGTTGCATGGTTTCGCAGGCGAATTTCAGGCGATCGGGTTGCAGGTCCACACAGACCAAGTTAGCGCCAGCGGCCTTCGCGAAAATCGCTGCCGCAAGTCCGATAGGCCCCATTCCCAGGATTACAGTGGGTTCACCGGCTTTGATCGCCGCACGCTCGATACCATGCGCTCCGATTACGAGCGGCTCCACGAGTGCGATCTGGTCCGGGATCAGTCCTTTGGCCGGATGAAGTTTTTCCGCAGGAATGGTCATGAGCGGCGTATGGCCACCGTCAATATGCACACCGAGAACCTTAAGGTTTTTGCAGCAGTTGGTTTTGCCGGCGCGGCAGGCCGGGCAGGTGCCACAAAAATAATAAGCCTCAACGGCGCAGAGATCGCCCGTTTCCAGTCCGCTGCCCGCAGGTGCGGTGACGACCTCTACGCACAATTCATGTCCCAGCCGACGCGGATAACTGAAGAAGGGTTGTTTGCCGGCGAGCGCATGGATGTCGGTGCCGCAGACGCCGCAGCGGCGAACGCGGACTAGGGCTTCGCCATCCGCTGGGATGGGAGTGGGGACCTCGGTCCAGACGAGTGAACCGGGTTGTTGGAGGGAGAGGGTTTTCATGGAAATGGAGGTAATTGCTGATGGGGTATAATTAAATGGAGGTTGGCCGTGCGTTCACCGGGCGTTTGCTCTTAAAACTGAGTCATTAAATTGGGGGCTTTGAGCTGGATATAAAAGGCTATAGAAGTAGCCTTGACGGCAAATATGATGGAAAATGCTAGTTCTGAAATTCCTGCCAGTAATGGCACGCTGAGTCCGCCTCCGGGACGTCCGAACTGGGCCGGGTACGGAGATTTACCCTTGATTTATCTGGGGTGGGGCGAGCGGGATTTTGCCACGTTTCCGTTGCCGCAACATTCCGATCCTGGGACGAACTATTTTGTGCTTTTACGCGGCTCGGTGGTGGTGGTCACAGATGATGTAAGTCAAACCATGCGGGCTCCGGCGGCACTTTTGGTGGTGCCCGGAACCTCGTTTAGTATACGCCAAAATCGAATCAATCCGGTCGAGGTTTTGGTGTGGGTTTGGCGAGGGCGGCCGGAAATCCCTGAACTAGCGCCTAAAAAAGCAGGCCATGTGGTTATTCCGCTCACGCACAGTCCGCTCGATTTTTTAGCGTATTTACATGTTCAGTGCAGAAAAGAGGTTTCCCTCGCGGATGCTTCGCTGCCCAGCACGTTATCGGCTTTGCGGTCGTTAATGGAGGTGGAGCTGCTGCGAGCCAGCCGACCCACGCCTGCTGCAGGGGACGTCCGTTGGGCGCTCACCCACGCCTGGCTCGCTAAGAATCTCGCTATTCGCGCCACCGTGCCCGCGCTCTGCGATTATCTGGATATGTCGCCGAGTACCTTGACTCGGTTCTTTCTTGATCAAACCGGCACGACGCCGGGGAAGTTTTTTCGCAAGCTTAAGCTCGAGGAGGCCAAAAGGCTTATCACGGAGAACGGCTGGCAGGTAAAGGCGGCGGCTCATCACCTGGGTTATAAGCACCCCAACGACCTGAGCCGTGCACTCAGAGGACAGTAGCTTAACCCTTAACTGGACGATCTTTCCGGCGGCCGCCTTCACCTAATACTGCGCCGCCTCGCTTTTGCTCTGCACGCCCTCATTGGCCTAAACCTGGCTTTGCGTACTCCTACCGGCCTGCGGCGTTGGGACTACTTTGGCCGCGTTTTTGTCCGGCGCGCACGTCGCTTAATGGCTCGCGAGCAAATATTTACCTGCGGCTAGACTATTTTTAGCTTGGGCAGGTCTTGGCCGTCCACCAAGCCAGTGGGTTTCCCCTTGTTGTCGATAACGATCAGGTCGTCGATCTTGTGCGCTTGAAACAACCGCAGTGCGTCCACGCCCAGTGCATCCTCGCCCACTGTTTTGGGCGAGGTGGTCATAAACCCAATCACCGGTTTGGTTAAAAATCCATCGCCAGTAAGCGCACTCCGGCGAAAATCCCCATCGGTGAAAATACCCGTCAGCTTGCCGGTCTTGGGGTGGACTATGGCAATGCTACCGCTTTTGGCTTTGGTCATCGCCAGAATCGCTTCCTGGGTGGTGGCCTTTTCGGTCACTATGGGCAGGCGGGCGCCACTGCGCATGATGTCTTTGACGCGTAGCAGCAGCACTCGCCCCAGGTTTCCGGCGGGATGGAACTTGGCGAAATCATCGCGGGTTAGGCCGCGTTCCGCTAAAAGAACCATTGCGAGGGCGTCGCCGATAGCGAGTGCCGCAGTGGTGCTTGCGGTAGGGGCAAGCAGCAGTGGGCAGGCTTCGCGCGGCACGCGGTAAAGTAGTTGAAAATCAGTGTTTTTCGCGAGATCGGAGGTGGCGTTGCTGGTGAAT
Source organism: Rariglobus sp. (assembly GCA_044377395.1). GTDB lineage: Bacteria > Verrucomicrobiota > Verrucomicrobiia > Opitutales > Opitutaceae > Rariglobus. Next base: position 2,626 of record JBILJE010000021.1, read on the forward strand.
GCGACCGTGCGCAGGCCGAGGCGGCGCAGACCTGGAATGAGTTTTAGGATTTCGTCGGATTGACCGCTGTTACTGAGCAAGAAAACGAGGTCGTTTTCCTGGCACATGCCTAGGTCGCCATGCAAGGCTTGGGTGGCATCAAGGAAACTGGTCGAAATCCCGGTGCTGTTGAGAGTGCCCACCAGCTTGTTTGCAATATGGGCGGACTTTCCCACCCCGGTGAAAATGAGTTTATGGCCTCCCTCGATGGCGGTTTGAACGGCGCGGACAACCTCGACAAATTTGTCGTCCAGGCCGCGTGCGGTTGCCGTAAGGGCGGCCTGTTCAATTTTGATGCAGTCGCGCGCGCGGCTGAGTACGGTTTTGGTGTCGAGAGCCATTTAGAGTTTGAGTCGCCTGCCGGACTGGGAAACTTAGGAGGAACGTTTTTCCGTTCAATCCCTTTTACCGCCTCCAATGAGGTTTCGCTTTTTTTCGCTTTGTTTGTGTACGCTAGCTGCACTGCTGTTTTCGGCGGGTTGCGGGCGGTATGATGCGTCTCCGTTTACCGCTGAAATCGACGAGCCCAACTACCGCAGGGGCAAGGATCTGCTTCGCCAAGGGCGTAATCAAGAGGCGCTTGCATCTTTCCTTAAGGTGGTTGATATGCGCGGCGACGAGGCACCTGAGTCGCACCTTGAGATCGGCATTCTCTATCAGCAACACATCAAGGATCCGATCGCGGCAATTTACCACTATCGCAGGTTTCGCGAATTAAAGCGCAACTCGCCGCAGTCTGACTTGGTACGCCAGCGCATTGACGCGGCGACGCGTGAGTTTGCCCGTACTTTGCCCGCCCAGCCGTTGGACAACCAGATGGAAAAAATCGATCTGCTCGACCGGGTAGATCAACTCCAGCGCGAAAACCTTCAGCTTAAGGATCAGCTCCTCGGGGTGCGTACTCAGGCGGTTGCTACATCGCGAAACGCCCTTTCGCCGCTCGCCTCATCGGCACCACTCCCACCGCTGGGCTCTGTCGCCGAGCCCTCCGATGGCATCGAGCCTCTGGCGATCAACCCTGCCGAATCGCCCATCATTGTCGAAGCGCCGGCAGCCGAGACCGTGGTTGTGGCAGCAACCCCGGCACCGGTTGCGGTGGTGCCCATGGTGACGTTGAAGGCGTCGCGGTCCGCCGGACCAGCCCCCGCCCCTTCGGTACCCGCCAGCGGCAGACGGTATCTGGTGCAAAAGGGCGATTCGCTTTACTCGATCGCCAAGCGTTTCTACGGCAGTGCGAACAATGCGCGGGTTCAGTCCATCCTTCAGGCCAATCGTAGCGTTTTGCCTAATTCGGCTGCGCTTCGCCCTGGGCTTACCTTGGTTATTCCTTAAGGCCGGGGCAGGGGGGGGCAATGGGGCGTCCTGAGGCATCTGGACCACTTCAGGGGGGCGTCACTGAGCTGGCCTACATGTTGATAATGGAGGTAGTCGATTCGGTGATACGGGTGTTGTGATTGCGGCGATTGACTACCTAGCTTTTACCTTTCGCGGTCGTTGTTTCGGCGCGGCACCTTTGAGCGCAAGCGGCGGATATCGGGTAGCGGATCAGCCCGTGGTAAAGTCCGAGCAAGGTGAGCATGCCGGCGATTGCGTAGACCAGTCCTTCGCCGGTGGTGGGAATGGCTGGACGGTATATTTCCCACGTGGCCCGAGCAACCCCGGCCTCGATGTGCCGGAAAAAAATAAACGGCTTAGTCCAAAGCGAGGCGTGGCTGAGGGCGGTTTCGGCTGCGACTAATTCGTCCACGCGTAAAACCGTATTGCGCATGGCGCCCCCGAGTTGGGCAACGGTGGCATCTGGGTTAGTGGAGGTCCGTTCGATGAATTGTGGCAGACTAAGTTTGCTGCGGGCAGCGATAGCGACAAATTCGGCGAGTTGGCGTCTGGCCTCGTCCAGATGCCCGCCTAAACGCTGCCGATATTGTTGGATGAACTCGGGGAGTTGGGCAAACGCGACGGCTCCGACTACACACAACACTCGGTCGCACACGGTTTCTACTGCGCGTAAAATTGGTCGTAATGGAGTAGTCCAATTCATGACTCAGTTAAATTGTTTTTGCCTATTCAGTGGCAAGGGGGCTAGGGGGAAACTTTTGGCCTCACCGTTTCTGCGTCTAGGTTTAGACGTCCTCCCGCTGATAGTTAAGCGATATAAAGGGATCAGTTTGAGAGGTTAGGGTTAAAGTAACTGCTGCGGGTGTAGCTTGATATAGTCGGCTACATAGTCGGCAAATGCACGTTTCAGGCACATGGTAAGAGTGTCTTTGCCAATGCGAAAGGTGGTGCTGTCGATGGCTCTTACGGGAATCAGGTCCTTTGTGGTCGCGGTTAAAAAGCACTCGGAGATTCCTGGTAAATCCTCAGGCCGAACGGCTTGCTGGTAAACGGGGACGCCTACTTTAGGGGCGACTTGATCAATTAAAATTCGCCGAGTAATTCCTGCTAAAATTCCTGCCTCCAGCGGTGGCAATACCACTGCACCATCTCGCACAAATCCAATATTGCTCACCGCTGCCTCAGTGATCTCGCCGGCTAAATTGGTGATCACCACTTCGTCAGCGCCCCGCGCCTTGGCTTCGCGTAGGCAGAGTAGGTTATTGAGGTAGTTACCGGTCTTCCAAGCCGGATTTAACGTATCGGGGTGATTGCGCTTCAAGCCCCGTGCCAGTGAAAGCAGTAATCCGGTGGACTCCTGGACGTCCGACAATAAGGGGCAAGGCTGAACCAAGAGTACGAAATCGGGTTGATCAGCCAATGCCACATCCAGTCCGATTGCCCCGCCACCACGCGTCACTTGTAGGCGAATATAGAGCTCCGCCGCACTGCCTGTTCGCTCACGCCACGCGGCGGTGGTTTTCTGGATTTCGTTGAACATCTGGGACTGCGTCCAGGGTAGGCCCATATACAGCGCTGCGGCTGAGCATTTCAGTCTCTGCCAATGTTCATCCCAGGCGAATATCACCCCATTATAGGTACGCCAAACTTCGTAGATAGCGTCACCATAAAGAAATCCGCGATTCAGTGGTGATATAGATGGTTCATCGGCGGGGTGGAGGCGGCCGTTGGTATTCGCCAGTATAAAATTGCCGGGTTGGATCATATGAAGCGTCAAGACACACTTACGACGGCAGTGTGCGCAAGCGGTAAAAAAAAGCCCCCCGTGGTGTTAACCACGGGGGGCAATCGAGCCAAATGAACAAGCTCGAGCTCGGCTTAGGAAGCGGCAGGGGCTTCGACTACAGCAGCGGGAGCGGCTGCGGCTACGGTGCGGCTCTTAACCAGACCGGCTTCCTTTTTGATATTCTGCACGCTCGGCAGGGAGATGCCGAAGGCCTTGGCGATTTCAGCGCCCGATTTGTCAGCTTTAACGGCCTCGATCACCTGAGCCTTGAGCTCCGGAGTGATCTTCGTGCGGCCGCGCTTGCCAGCTTTCTCAGCTTTGGGGGCTTTGGCAGCCTTGGGTGCCTTACCAGCCTTGGCTGCTTTAGCTTTCTTGGCTTTGCCTGCTTTACCAGCGGCAGCAGTCAACGCTTTAATGAAATCATTAAGGCTGGAGAAACCATAATCGCCAGGAAGTTTGGCGAGGGCGGTGGTGCGGTCGGCGGCAAGCTTGGCTTCAGCTTGGGCGATCTTGGCTTTTGCTTTTTCTAGTTCTGCAATTTGATCAATAAAGGACATAAGGAATCGGAATAAGTGGACTTCATATGAACAGCGCAAGTCTTTATTATAATGAATTAAGGTTTCTTGCCGCGCGTGGCCTTGTTTTCCTTAAACCTCAACCTCAGTGGCCGAATTTAATGGGGTATTCAGGCGCGTCGGTGCGTCTCATACCATTTCACAATCAAAGAAATACAAACGAACCGATTTTAACCGCTAATGAACGCTAATGGCCGCTAATTGAAATTAGTAATTCATTGCGACCGAATTAGCGTATCTTAGCGTTCATTAGCGGTTAAAATTCCGTTGTTTGGTGTTTGGCTGCTGGGTTGCTGGTGCGGTGAGCATGAACTGTAACCAAGTTTTTATGCGTATGACTGCAAAGTGGTCTTAGCGGTAGTTTCCGGATTTAATTTGGTTATTTGTTAAACGGTAAATTATTGATGTGGTTTAACAAAGGTGTTTATGGGGCGCTATTATTTAGCCGTGTATTGATGTAGGGTTCATCACCTTGAATCGATGTAAGTTTTATGGGTTTTTTTTTGTTAATCATTATTTTATGGTTAATTGCGTAATATCTTTGGGGGCCGCGGCATTTTTAAGGGGGCGCCCTGATGAAAAGATCGCGGCAGATTTCGCGGAGTCTACCGAGCCCAGCCAACAGCGAATCATCGCGATATGCCTCGACCTATTCGGTTTCTAGTTTTTCAGCTCACCCGATCGAAGCGTTATTTAGTGTAACGAAGGGGGCTCTCCACGATTATCTACACCATCATCTTTCGCCTTGTCCTCGTTGCCATGCTGGAATGCAGGCGTGCGGCCACGAAACTAATAACCATAACGGTTTAATTACGGCTTTATGATTGGTTTCGATAGAACCTATACCAAGTTTGGCCGCTCATGATCACGGATAACGCCAATGTGTAATCCAATGCCTAATCGCGCCCTATCCAGCGGGTCCGTTGACGGCGGATTTGTTTTAGTCAACGTGGCCACATGAACGACTTCTTTTCTGGCCAGCCGGTTAATGATGCCCAACATACGCTGGATCGTCTGCGCACCTCGATGCGCCTCACTATTAAGGGTAAAGATGAGGTGATTGATCAAGTTTTGATCTGTCTGGCAGCCGCCGGCCACCCCCTGATTGAGGATCTGCCTGGCGTGGGTAAAACCACTTTGGCCTATTCTCTCGCCCGCTCGATGGATTGCACGTTTTCCCGCATCCAATTCACCAGCGACCTACTGCCTTCGGACGTCACCGGCGTGTCCATTTACGACGACTTGGAGCGGCGCTTTGTTTTCAAAAAAGGCCCGGTTTTCGCCAACGTCGTTCTCGCCGATGAGATCAATCGCGCCACACCTAAAACTCAGTCCGCCCTGCTCGAGGTCATGGACCGCGCCAAGGTCACGGTCGACGGCGAACCTCACGACGTGGGCGCGCCCTTTATGGTCTTCGCCACCCAAAATCCGGTTGATTACGAGGGCACGTTTCCTTTGCCCGAGAGCCAAATGGACCGTTTTCTGATGCGACTTCACATGGGCTATCCGAAGGTTGCCGACGAACTCGACATCCTGCGCGCGGCCCGCAGCGCTTACGATGGCATCGCCCTTAATGCGGTCGCCACTGCACCTCAAGTTCTGCACCTGCAGGCGGTCTGCCAGCAGGTGTTTATCGAGGATTCGGTGCTCAGTTATATCCTGCAGATCATCGGTGCGACGCGCACGGAGTCTGAGTTTAAAGCTGGCATTTCCGTGCGTGGCAGCTTGGCGCTTAAACACGCCGCGCAGGGACGAGCGCTGTTGCGTGGCCGCGATTTCGTTGTGCCTGAGGACGTCGAGTCGTTGGTCGTTCCTGTTTTGGCGCACCGGCTTTCTCTACTGCGCCAAAGCTCCGACTCCATGGAAGAACGTCGCGCCATCACGGCTGCCCTTCGCCGAATCGTGGGTAATATCACCGCTCCGGTCTAACGCATCTCGTCGTCTTCGCCGTCCGCGCCTTTTCCCCGGCTTCACCTTTCGCCACACCCCGCGCTAAATCCAAACCATGCCGTTGTCCGCAGGTAACTTCGCCTCCTTGCTTCCGCCTACTTCGGCTGATCATGGACCCGCGATGGGCGGCTACACCGATTGGCAAACGACGGGACGGAAATTCCGTGGGATTAAGCCCAATCGCTGGCGTGCCATCTTGTGGGCCTTGGTGTACCCAAAACGCGGAGACAGGCTCATGCTGACTGTCCCTGGCTCTGTGGTGGTCGCAGTCGCGCTGAGTATCGGCGTAGCGGCTTACAACACGTCCAACAACATCCTGTTTATCTCCCTTTCGCTGCTGCTGGCCTGCTTGGTTTTCAGCGGAATTCTTTCCTGGTTAAACCTCCGCAACCTCACCTGGCGCTTATCCGTCCAGGCGCCGCTGCGGGCGGGCAAAGATCACCCCGCCGCCATCGAGTTGCACAATGGCAAGCGGCTGTTGCCCTGCTACGGCGTGTGGTTCGATGTCGCGACGCAGGGCGAAAAAAAACACCTCCGGCTTGCCTTGCGCGAACGCTTGGATCCGCAGGTCACGACCGCCTTGGAGTGGACGCTGCGTCCGGAAACCCGCGGGCGTCTTCGCGTGGAGGTTAACCGCGCGGTTTCGTTGTTCCCCTTTGGCTTTCTAAAAAAAATCCTGAGCAGCCAACTCAGGCGCGAGGTGCTGGTGTGGCCGGCCCCGGTGGACTACCAACGGTTTCCGGCGACGGCGTGGAGCCAGCCGGGGCAGGTTGAGCGGTCGTTACGGGCGGGCATGGGCGGCGATTTACTCGCACTGCGCGGTTACGTGCGTGGCGATTCGCAACGCCAAATTCACTGGAAGGCGAGCGCCCGACTGGGCCGCCTCATGGTGCGTCAGTACGCTGCGGAAACCCAGACCGGCTACGTCCTTTGGGTTCGCACGGCTGCCGAGGATTGGCCCCGGCCCGATCAGTTTGAACTCATGTGCAGTCTCGCCGCCACGCTCGCTGAGGATTTTTTCCGCGCCGGACGCCTTGTCGCCGTCGTCATTGATGGCGAGCAGCCAGTGCCCATTCGTCGTCGCCATGATCTCGACCGCTTTCTCGACCGCCTCGCATTGGTTGAACCCAGCGCCACCGCGTTGAGCCACCACCCGGCGTCGACCTCGTCGCGGCACACCAATCTCATGACGCTTGCCCCCGATGGATCTCGGGGCGTGGCGGCTTACCTCGATGGAACAAAAGCGGCCACAGCTTAACCTTAGCGAACTCCACCAGCTTAAATGGCTGCTGGGCGGAGCCCTGGCTATGCTCGCCGCGTGGAGTGTGCTCTACGTCGAGGTGGAGGCGTGGTTGTGGCTGGGGTTAATCACCGTCGGCGTGCCGCTGGTGCTGCGCTGGCCGTTGCTCACCCTGCACATCCCGAGCTGGGTGCACCGGCTGGCTTTCCCGCTGTTTGCGGCGCTGGTCGCAGCCGACTACTACATCGGCAAAGAGGTGATGCCCGCACTTATCCGGCTGTCACTGATGCTGCTGTTTTACCGCGCCGTGACGCCCCGCCGCCGCCGCGACGACTTGCAGCTGATCGTGCTCGGCTTGTTCCTGGTGGTGGTGTCGGGCGTGCTCTCGGTGTCGCTCGCCTTTGCGTTTCAAATCGTGGCCTTCACCGGCTGCACGCTGGTGCTGCTGCTGGTGATGAACCTGATCGACGCTGCCGAATCCGGCCACCCCGTCGTGGTTTATTCGTTACAAACGCCTCCCGTCTGGATGCAGATGGAGTGGCTGCGGCTGGCGCGGCGTCTGCGCGAGGCGACCGACTGGCGGCTGGCGACGCTCGGGGTGGGCTTGTTTGGGGGCGTTGTCGGGCTTTCGGCGCTGCTGTTTTTTGCCCTGCCCCGCTTCGAATTCAGTAACAACCTTTTCCTCGATAACCTCATCACTCAAAAATCGAAAACCGGGTTCAGTGAAAACGTCAGCTTTGGCGACGTGACCGACATCCAGCAGGACACCAGCGTGGCTTTGAGCGTGGACGTTTCCGACCCCAGCCAAATCCCGGCCCAACTCTATTGGCGCATGCTGGTGCTTGATGAGTACGCGAAGGGAACGTTTAGCACTTCGGAGCAACTCAAGCGCCAGCTCCACGACCAGCGCCAACCCGCGCAGCTCATCAGCGGCGGCGCCCGGCCGAGCACCGGCGACTCCGTGTGGACCTTTTATTTGGAGGGCGGCACGTCGCGTTACCTGCCCCTGCTGGGGGATTTCAGTCGGCTGCAGTTCAACGATGGTCCGCAGACTTATGCGATCCACGACACGCTGCGGCTGCTGCGCTTAGGCAAAACGCCCGCCAAGATGTTCGCCTACCGCGTCGAGGGAATGCGCACGGCGTCGGCCTTGGGTGCACCCGAGGTTTCACCGCCGCGCGATGGGGCGGGTAAGTCCAATAAAGGCGGCAGCGAGGCGGCGGGCGGCGAACGGGAGTTGTTAACCCGTCCCTCGTTCCTCGATATCAAATTGGATGCGGCTGACCGTGCGCGTCTGGACGCCTGGGTGACTGCGCTCAATGCGCCGAGCGATGACGCGGCGGCCTTTGCCCGGCTCGCCACACAGTGGCTGGCGCAGGGGCACAATTACTCGATGCGTATGACGCTGCCCGAGGGGACAGGCGATCCCTTGGTGCGCTGGATGAACTCGGATTCACCCGGTCACTGCGAGCTGTTTGCCGGAGCGTTTACTCTGCTGGCACGCTCGGCGGGTTACCCAGCGCGGATGGTCACCGGATTCCGTGGCGGGAGCTGGAACACCACCAGCCGCAATCTCACCATCCGCAATTCCGACGCGCACGCGTGGTGCGAGCTCTTCGACGCCAAAAAACAAACCTGGGTGCGCGTCGACCCCACGCCGGGTGCGCCCGACGTGGCACCCGACGCCAGGCTGGAAAACGCTGCTGCGCTCCTGGCCCGCATCAGCGACCGGAGTTGGTCGGCGAAACTCGATGGCCTGCGGGTGTTCTGGTACCGGCGCATCGTGGACTTCGACCAGAAGGCACAAGCCGAGTTGGCGCGTAGTGCTAAAGTGGCGATCGAAAACCGAGCCCAGCAGATCAAGCAGTCGATCCATCGGCTGCTCAAAGAGGTCGGCGAATGGCTACAGCAGCCTTGGGATCTGCGGCGATTGCTGGCCATCGCGGCCGTGGTGGCCGGTGGTGCCGGGGCCGTGCTGGGGTGGCGCTATTGGCTGCGTGACGGGTTGCGGCGTTGGCGCAGTGGCCTGAAGCACGCTGGGCTCGATCCGGTACGACGGGAGGCGGGGCATTGGTTGCGCCGTCTCAAGGCGACGGAACCGCCGTTGGCCGGTGCCTTCGAAGGGGTGAAATTACAGGCCGAGCTGGAGCGCCTGCGTTATGGTCCCAAGGCGGGTTGGCCCGATGCACGCGAGGTCTTTCGTCGGGCAAGGCGCGCGTGCCGTTAAGGCGCCTCGGTGAATACTAAGGCGCAACGAGCGGGTGGGGCTTTGGTTTTAACCGCCACCGCTGCGGAGGTTTTTACTTTAACGTCGAGTAATCGTTAATCCGGGCACACCACCGAAACAGATACCCCCGTCCGGCCTCGGTGCTGCAGCATCAAGCCGTGGTCATGACAGGCACAGGGGCCGCTTTCACAGCCGCGCTGGGGCAGTGCTTTATGCACTTAGCATGGAGAGGTTTAAGTGTAGAAGCGATGATGGTGGCAAGCAGCAGGGCAGCACCGCAGATGTAGTAGGCAATATTGGCGGCCTGAGCGGGGATCTTATCATTCATGAATCCAAAGAGCGGAGGTGCAATGAGGCCGGCCGTGGCCCAGCCAGTAAGCACTAGACCGTGCATGGCAGACATCCGCTTCGGGCCGAACAGATCGCTAATCAAGGAGGGGATGGTTCCGAAGCCTCCTCCATAACTGGCTATCGTATAGCAAATTAAGATGCCGAAAATGATCGGGGAGCTCACGTGGGGCATAAAGAAGTAAGCCGCAGCTGCCGTTGATAGCAGAATAATGAAGACATTAACACGGCCGATGATATCGGAAAGCCATGCCCAGAAGAGGCGGCCTGCGCTGTTGCCGATCGAGGCGATGGCGATGAGAGTAGCACCTGAGGCTGCGAGTTCGGCGGGGGTAAGTCCCGGTTTGGATTTTTTTATAAGTGCCTGCATAAGCGGTGATAACAGGCTTATGATGCCAAGGCCGGAGAGGCTGTAGAGAAAACAGATGGACCAAAGGCGCACGCGCATGTCCGGCTTGTGCGCATAGGTTTCACCGACCGTGGGTTTTAGCTGTGCAGTATGGTTGACGCGTGCGCTGTAAATGAACCGGCAGGCGATGAACATGATGACGGAATACACGCAGACGATGATCAGGAATGCCTTGGTAATGTCGCCAGAGGAGACCTTCATGGCAAATGGCGCGAATACCTTACTCATGAAGAGCGCGCCCAAGCCGAAGCCCATAACGATCACGCCGGTGGCAAAGCCCTTCTTGTCTGGGAACCATCCAGCTATAGTCGAGACGGCGGTGACGTAGCCCGTGCCGAGCCCAATACCGCCGATAGCGCCATAACCCACGGCCAGTAAAAGGTAGCTAAGCCAGTTAACAAAGGGGTTTTCGATACTGCCGATCACTCCGGAACCGAGGTAAAGGCCGAGGCATGAAATGAGGTAGCCGGAAAGGAAGAAAAGGGTTGAGCGCTTCATCAGTCGGCGACCGCCAAGCTTGGAAACCAGAGGTCCGGTGTAGAGGGCGGAGAAGCCAAGGCCGCCGACGGCAAGACTGAAGACCAGTCCGGTCTGCATGTTACTCCAGTGGTAGGCCTGCTGGAGCGGCTTAGTGAAAAAGCTCCAAGCGTAAACCGACCCGAGACAGGCAAGCAGGATCACTCCAGCGACTAAGATGATGCGGCGGTCCGGGGGGACGCCATGTTCAATCGGATGAGCGGTGGGTTCTGAGTGGTCCATGGATGAGGAGGTTCTGTTTCAGTTGTTTGCGAAAATGCTAAAAGTTTAATGCGTACATGGGAAACCTTAGCGAAAAGACTTCGCCCCTGCCTCCAGCAACTTGCTTATTCATGCGCATTTTTTGGGAACCGATGAACCCGAAACCGTGATTGGGCTCGCAGCATTGAGGCTCGTAGCCGACACCAGTCAGTCCGAAGTCACCGTCTGTAAGACCGGTTCTTCGACCGTTCGAGTGGGTGGATTAGGGGGGCAAAAACCGCCCTCATTTACACTTAGGTCACGGTTCAAGCTCGCCGCGCGGTGGAAAATCGCCCTCCTTTTCGCCTCATGTCACCTGCGTATTTCCGCCGCTTTGCGGCCGTGCTCGCCACCCTCAGTTTCGCCTTCGCGCCGTTTGCCTCTGCAGCGGCCGCCAAAACCGGCCAGTGGAAAGGCTACATCGGCATCGACGCGATGACCGGCCAAACCCTGGTGCAGGAGAACGCCGATGTCGTTACCCCGCCCGCCAGCATGACCAAGCTCATGACCTTCGCCGTGCTCCACGATAAACTCCAAAGCGGCGCAATCGCACTCGGCACCCAAATCCAGGTGACGGCTGCGGATTCCAAAATCGGCGGCACCCAGGTTTACCTAGATCCTTCCGAGTCGTTCACCGTCGAGGAAATGATTTATGCGATGATGATCCAGTCGGCCAACGACTGCTCCTATGCCCTTGCCCGCGCCTCGGCCGGTTCGGTGGAAGCCTTTGTGGAACTCATGAACTCCAAGGCCAAGGAACTCGGCATGACCCGGACCACCTTCCGCTCGCCCCACGGTCTGCCGCCTTCCAGCCGCAAGATTGCGGAAGGCGACCTGACTACCCCGCGCGACTTCGCGCTCCTCTGCCGCCATCTCGTTCTTAAGACCGACGTGCTCAAATACACCTCGGCCAAAGAGCGTGATTTCGGTCCGCTGCGCGCCAAGGGGCCCCAGCACATGATTAATCACAATAAACTCATGGGGAAGGTCGATGGCGTGGACGGGCTCAAGACCGGCTACACCAAAAGCGCGGGTTATTGCCTGAGTGCCACCGCGCTGCGCAACAATCGCCGTGTGATCGTGGTCATCATGGGTGCTTTCGGCCCCCAAGGTAAAATCGACCTCGGTGCCAGCCGTGACCGTAAAACCATCGAACTGATCTCCAGCAGCTTTGCCGCTTTGCCCGCTGGGTCTCCGGCGTTTGTCGGTGCGTCGTGGGCGGCGCCCGTATCGCCGATTAGCGCTAGCCCTACGGAGGGCTCCCCGGGTGCACCTGCCTCCACCGATGAGCCGATGGTGAAATTCAACTTCGGCCCGAAGAAAAAGTAAGTCCTTTGGGGGGCCGGCCGAATCAGGTCGGCGCTCGCGCAAGCCGGGGTCGAAAAGTAGCGCAGACTTCCAGTCTGCATTCCCGCTCCGGGAGCAGACTGGAAGTCTGCGCTACTTTTTTTATGGCTGCGCCCCGGCCTCAACGGTCGGCGATCGCCTCCAGAATGCGCTCCGAGGTGCGCATGCCCTTGGCCATGACATCGAGGTTAAAACTCTCGTTGGGCGCGTGCAGGTTATCCTCCGGTAGGAACAACCCGATCATCACTGAGTCCAGTCCGGTCATACGTTTGATGTCGGCGATGATCGGCACGCTGCCGCCCTCGCGAAGGTACAACGGCGGTTTACCAAAAATGTCCGCGATGGCCCGGTCGGCGGCGCGGAAGGCGTCGGCCAGCACGGGCGATTGGCCAACCGGTGTGTTGGAGCGATCTGGCGGCACCACGACGTAGGGCATTCCCTGGTGTTGGTCGACGATCTCAAAGGTCACGTCGCTGGGCATGCGCTCGCGAATTGTTTTATACAGCAGGTCGCGGATCACCGCCGGGTTCTGGTTGGCCACCAACCGGCAGCTGATTTTCACGAAGGCCTTGCTCGGGATAACCGTTTTTGTGCCCTCGCCCTGATAACCTCCGCCGATCCCGTTAAATTCCAACGTGGGAAGTACCCGCGTGGCCTCAAAGGGGGTTGCGCCCTTGGCCGTGTAAAACGCCGGAATCCCCAAAAACTTCCGGTACGCCTCGGAGTCCCCGCCGAGCTTTTTAATCTGCTCTTTTTCCCACGGCTCCACGGGCATCACGTCGTCGTAAAACCCCTCGATGTTCACGCTGCCGTCCGGGTTGTGCAGCGAGGCGCACAGTTCGGCTACCGCCTGGATCGGGTTGCGCAACACTCCGCCGTGCAGCCCCGAGTGTAAATCGCCCTTCGGCCCGGTCACCACCACGTCACACAACACCAGCCCGCGCAGTCCGCAGGTGATCACCACCTGGTCCTCGCTCGGCAGCAGCGTGTCCGACAGGTAAACCAGATCAGCCTGCTTGAGGCGCTCGCCATAGAGTTCGAGAAACTTGGGGAAACTCGGACTGCCCATCTCCTCCTCGCCCTCGATCATGAACGTGATGCGCAACGGCAAGTCGGGGCGGCGCTCCAGCAGCCGCCCAACCGCGGCGATGTGCACCATCAGAGGACCCTTGTTGTCCGCTGCACCACGGCCGTAGAGGCGGTTGCCGCGGATTTCCGGCTCAAAGGCGGCCGATTGCCATAGGTGCAGCGGATCGGCCGGTTGCACGTCGTAATGGCCATAAATGATGACGTGGGGCCAGTCCGGATTGGTGCCTCGGGTGGCCAGGATAATCGGGTGCAGATCGGTTTTTACCACCTCGACCTCGAAGCCGATGGAGGCGAGTAGGCCGGTGGCGAAATCGAGTGCGCCCTTCATGCCGGCCTTGAACGCCGGATCGGCGGAAACACTGGGATGGCGGATGAATTCCTTCAGCTTTTCAACAGGGTCAAACATGCCGCGAACGTGAACGCTGGCCCGAACGTGGGCCAGACTTGTTTTCGCCAAAAAACGCCGCCTTCCCAGGGTTACTTCGCCTTCATAAACGAATTCATTTCCGCCTGCTCGGAGGCCTGGTTGGCCGCCTGAAACCGCGCCTTGCTCTGCTGGTAAAGCGGCACGTATTGGGGCGCGAGCGCTTGGAGATTGGCGATACGGGTCGAATCCGACGGATGAGTCGACAAAAACTCGGGCGGTTTGGCCCCTCCCTGCGCCGCCATCTTGCGCCAGAAGGTCGCCCCCGCGCGCGGATCGTAGCCGGCACCTGCCGCAAAGCGCAGACCGACACTATCGGCCTCGTTCTCATGCAATCGGGAATAGGGCAGCATATAACCGACGGTCGCGCCCAAGCCGTAGGCGGCAAGTGCCAGGTTACGTTTTGCCGGGTCAACGTGTTGAGTTTCCATGGCGACGGCGGCAGCTAGGCCCACCCCGATAAAGGCATAGTTTTGCGAGGTGCGTTCAGCGCCGTGGCGCGAGGTCACGTGGGCGATTTCGTGGCCCATGACGATGGCGATTTCGTCATCGCTGGCGGACAGCTTTATCAGACCGGTGTAAACGCCCACCTTGCCCCCGGGCAACGCGAAGGCGTTCACTGTGGGCGAATCAAACACCACAAACTCCCACTGTGCATTGGGGATTTCGCGTCCCACGGAAACGGCGATTCGTTTGCCGATGGTTTGAATTCGGGCGTTAAGAACCGGGTCGGTGGAAATTTTTTCGGACTTCTTAATCTGGGCGAAGGCGGACAGCCCCATTTTGGCCTCATCGCTGGGTGAAACCAGCATGAGCTGGGAGCGCCCGGTCTCCTTGACCGTGGTGCAACCCGTCAAAAGCCCCAACGCCGCCACTGCACTCCAAATTAACCGCGCTGTTTTCATCGTGTTCGAAAAATGAGCCGAGTGCGGACTCCACCGCAATCCCGCACTCGGTGCATCCACGGTTTTTAGGTAAACGCCCAGATCGTCATATTTTAACGCGAAACCCCTGAGCCGAATTTTTAATCGGATCGTGGCCCTCTTTTTGGTGCATTTCGGTTTTCGGGGTAGCCAATGGATTGGGGGCGATCCACTGAAAGTGGCTGCCACATGGTCTCACAGAGCCGAGTTGCTCAAGGCATCCGGGCGTGTGTCCACGAAGGGTGTGGCCTTGAGCGTGAGCTCAAGGATTCGGTAAACGCCAACTTGGATGCAAATGCGTATCTGGCTGGAGCGGCGAATGGGTATTCGCATTAGAACTGCTCGGCCATCGCCACCGCTTTGAACAGGGCGGACGCCTTGTTAACGGTTTCCTGGTATTCAGAAGTCGGTACGGAGTCGGCCACTACGCCGGCACCGGCTTGGATGTGAATGAGTCCGTCTTTGATCAGCGAGGTGCGCAGCATGATGCAGGTGTCGCTGTTGCCATCGTAGCCGAAATAGCCGAGGGCACCGGCATAAAATCCGCGCTGGGAGGGCTCGTTTTGGGCAATCAGCTGCATGGCGCGGATCTTGGGGGCACCGCTTACGGTGCCGGCGGGGAACGTGGCCCGCAGCAGGTCGTAGGCGGTCTTGTCCTTGGCGATTTTGCCTTCGACCTGGGAGACGATGTGCATGACGTGCGAATAGCGCTCGATGACCATCATCTCGGGCACGGTTACGCTGCCAAATTCGCATACCCGGCCGATGTCGTTGCGGGCGAGGTCAACCAACATGAGGTGCTCGGCGCGCTCTTTTTCGTCGGCCAGCAGGTCTTTCTCCAGCGCAAGATCGTCGGCGTGGGTGACGCCGCGTTTGCGCGTGCCGGCGATCGGGCGGATTTCAACCAGGCCGTCGGTCAGTCGCACGTGCACTTCAGGTGAGGCCCCGACGATGGCAAAATCCTCCGTCTCGAGGATAAACATGTACGGTGATGGATTCACCGTGCGCAGGGCGCGGTAAAGATCGAGCGGGGTTTTCTTAAACGGCTGGGTGAAGCGCTGCGAGGGGACGATCTGGATGATGTCGCCTGAGCGGATGAACTCCTTGGTGCCTTCCACGACAGCCTCAAAGGCGGCTTGGGTGAAATTCCCCGGAGGCACGGCGACCGGACCGGTTTCCACGAGCGGGGCAGGGGCGAGTGAACGCGGCTCACGCAGCAGGGCATAAAGAGACTCCAGCTCCGCCACGGCGGCGTCGTAAGCGGAGGCGGGATCGGCGGCGGTACGCAGGTGGGCATTCACGCACAGGCGCAGGGTTTGTTTGGCGCGGTCGAAAATCAGCAGTGAGTCCGACAGCATGAAATAGATCAGCGGCATGCCGAGTTCGTCCTTGGCGGCGGCCGGCACGGTGGGCTCGATGCGGGTGACGTATTCGTAGCCAATAAAGCCCACGGCACCACCGGTGAAGCGGGGCAGGCCGGGCAGGCTCACGGGGTGGTGGCCGGCCATCTCGGCCTCGATTAACTTCAGTGGATCGGGCGGGGTGGGGACGGTCTCAGTGCGCGCGGCTTGTCCGGAATGGGCCAGGGTGCGGATCTCGGTGGTCAGCGGCCCGCAGGCGAAGATCTTGCGCGGGCGGCAGCCGATGAAGCTGTAACGCGAGAGTTGTTCGCCGCCCTCGACCGATTCCAGCAGGTAGGACGGACCGGACGCCTTGAGCTTGGCGTAGGCCGAGACGGGCGTCTCGAAGTCCGCCATGAGGTCGGCGTAAACCGGGATGACGTTACCTTGGGTGGCGAGGCGGAGGAAATCCTCGCGGCGAGGGAAGATGTTCATGGCTGAAGTAGCAGGGGGCAGTAGCGAGTAGTGGACGGCGGAAGTAGCGAGTAGTGAGTAGCGGGTAGCGAGTAGGGCAGCGGCGGAAGTAGCGAGTAGTCCGAGGATCGGAGGTTGAGCATGCTCGCTACTCACTACCCGCTACTCGCTACTCCCGCGATCACTCCACGGTGACGGATTTCGCGAG
>JBILJE010000216.1:0-5547 GCA_044377395.1 Rariglobus sp.
ATCGGCGCCAACGGATCCCGAAACGGTGCGTTCAAGTGGACGGGGCCGCCCACCCGCGCGCGCTCGACCGCATGAACCAGAGTCTGGCGCAGGTAGCGTAACAGTCCGAGATTCGCCTCGGGCACGGCCAGTTCATGGTAAAACCCCACAAAGCTGCCAAACAGTTTTTGTTGGTCAATGGTCTGCCCGGAAGCGCAATCACGCAGCTCGGGCGGACGATCCGCCGTGATCACGATCAGCGGAATGGCGCTCTCCTGCGCCTCGATGAGCGCCGGCAGGTAGTGCGCGCCAGCCGAACCGCTGGTGCACACGAGCACCACGGGACGCAGGAACTGTTTAGCCAGCCCAAGGGCAAAAAAAGCCGCCGAACGCTCATCGAGAACCGGCACCGCCTCGATTGCCGGATGACGCACGAGCGCCATCGTGAGAGGGGTCGAACGCGAACCCGGCGAGACCACTGCATGGGTGATGCCGCCGCGCACCAGGGTTTCGACCAGCACGCTGCACCACAAAGTGTTGGTGTTACGAAAATCCAAAGGCGTCATGAAGCGGCCAAAGTACGCGGCTTCCCAGCGACCTCAATACGCGAATCGCGGACACGCGGGCGCACCCCCAACCCACAAACGCACGAACGCCGACGGCTCCACAGGAGTCCTGCGGGGTGCCTCAATTTGCCAGTGATGCAAACGCGGTCTTGCGGTGGGTGAAACTTCACCACTACAACTCGCCCATTCGCAGGGATCACGTCATTTTGGGCGGGTGCGAAGGTTCTTTGGTTTGGCTCATTCGTTCCGTCGGTGAGCGCGCTGCAGCAGGTCGAGTTGATCACAGGTCGTTCCGGTTAAACCGTGAAACGACAGGTGGAAAACGAGCCCGAAACCAAAAACAAGTTATTAGACCGCTAGGGTTTGCGCCCGTAGCTCAGTTGGATAGAGCACCTGCCTTCTAAGCTGGTGGTCGTGGGTTCGAATCCCGCCGGGCGCACCAGCTTTCCAGTTCGGCACACGAGCAATGAGCCGTTGGTCCACTGTAGACTCTAGCAGCCTGCATTCTCCCACTGAGCAGACTGGAAGTCTGCGCCACTTTTCGACCCGCCACTAACCCGCCCCTCAACCCACAAAAAAGCCGCGTCGGTTAGGACGCGGCTTTTGCAGGTCGGACTTGATTTTCGCGACTCAGGCGCCGCCGGAGGCAGCGTCACTCTTAGCGCGGAAGGCTTGGCGGAAGCTGGCCTTCAGGTAGTCACGGTTCATGCGGGCGATGAAGTCGTGGCTGATCGTCTTCGGGCAAGCGGCGCTGCACTCGTACTGGTTGGTGCAGTTGCCGAAACCGAGTTCATCCATCTTCGCGACCATATTAAGAACGCGGGAATCGCGCTCGGGTTGGCCCTGCGGCAGCAGGCCGAGTTGCGAAACCTTCGCCGATACGAAGAGCATGGCGGAGGCGTTTTTGCAGGCAGCGACGCAGGCGCCGCAACCGATGCATTGAGCGGCATCCATCGCCAGATCGGCGTCTTCTTTGGGAATCGGAATTGCGTTGGCGTCGCAGGGCGCGCCCGTACGCACGCTGATGAAACCACC
The DNA here is from genome assembly GCA_044377395.1 of Rariglobus sp. GTDB lineage: Bacteria > Verrucomicrobiota > Verrucomicrobiia > Opitutales > Opitutaceae > Rariglobus. Next base: position 1,581 of record JBILJE010000216.1, read on the forward strand.
GGCTTGCTGGATCTTGTCGAAGGCCGAGCGGTCGGTGATCAGGTCTTTAACAATCGGGAACGGCGAGGCGCGGTAGGGCTCGACGATGATCGTCTCGCCGTCGGCAAACGAGCGCATGTAGGTCTGGCAACTGGCGATGGCTTTGTTGGGGCCGTGGGGCTTGCCGTTGATGACCAGTGAGCAGGTGCCGCAAATGCCTTCGCGGCAATCGTGGGCGAATGCAATCGGGTCCTGCCCCTTGCGCTCGAGGTCGTCGTTGATGACGTCGAGCATCTCCAAAAAGGACATGTTGGGATTGAGGTCCATCGCCGGATAATCGACGAACTTGCCGGGCGCGCCGGGGCCGGCTTGGCGCCAGACGCGGATCGTGACGGAGATGTTTTTCTCGGAAACTTTGTGTGCAACCATGGGAATGGATGTTGGTGGGTTGGCGGTCGGTTGGGGCGCGGCTTACTTGTAGGAACGCACGCTCATCTTAGTGAACTCGTAGTTGAGCGGCTCAACATTACGCAGCGGGGTCTTGCCTTCGCCTTGGAACTCCCAAGCGGCGACATGACCGAACTTCTCGTCGTCGCGTTTGCACTCGCCGTCCGGATACTGGTATTCCTCGCGGAAATGACCGCCGCAGCTCTCTTCGCGGGTGAGCGCGTCACGGCACATGAGTTCGCCCAACTCGATGAAGTCGGCCAGACGACCGGCGCGCTCAAGGGCTTGGTTAAGCGTGTCACCAGAGCCGGGGACGTTCACGTTGGCCCAGAACTCCGTGCGCAACTTGGCGATTTCAACGAGCGCTTTTTCAAGGCCTTCCTTGGTGCGCGACATACCGCAATAGTCCCACATGAGTTTACCGAGCTTCTTGTGGTAGAAGTTAACCGGCTCAGTCCCCTTGGCATTAAGCAGGCGTTGGGTGAAGTCACGAATGTAGGTCTCGGCGGCCTTGAACTCAGGCGCGTCGGCCGACGGGCAGGAGCCGGGCTTGATGCCTGCGAGGTAGTCACCAATGGTGTAGGGAACGACAAAATAACCGTCGGCCAATCCTTGCATGAGAGCGGAAGCACCGAGGCGATTCGCACCGTGGTCAGAGAAATTGGCTTCACCGAGCACGAACAGGCCGGGGAGGTTGGACATGAGGTTATAGTCCACCCACAGGCCGCCCATCGTGTAGTGCACGGCGGGGTAAATGCGCATGGGCTGCTTGTAGGCGCTCTCGTTGGTGATCTCGTGGTAGATGTCGAAGAGATTACCGTAGCGCTCTTTGACGGCGGCCTCGCCCAACTCCAAAATCTTCGCGGCGGAAGGATTACTGAGGTTGGCACGTCCGGCGGCCTGTTTGCCGTAACGCTGAATCGCTTCGGCGAAATCCAAATAAACGCCGAGGCCGGTTGCCCCCACGCCGCGACCTTCGTCGCACATGCGTTTGGCGGCGCGGGAAGAGACGTCGCGCGGCGCTAAGTTACCGAAGCTCGGATAGATGCGCTCCAAGAAGTAATCGCGATCACCCTCGGCGATGTCGGCGGGGGCTTTTTTGGCGTCTTCGGCCTTCTTTGGCACCCAGATGCGGCCGTCGTTGCGGAGCGACTCCGACATGAGGGTGAGCTTGGACTGGTATTCGCCGGAAACGGGAATGCAGGTCGGGTGGATCTGCGTGTAGCAGGGGTTGGCGAAGCAAGCGCCGCGCTTATAAGCGCGCCAGGAGGCAGTCACATTGGAGCCGCGAGCGTAGGTGGAGAGGTTAAACACGTTACCATAACCACCGGTGCCTAGGATAACGGCGTCGGCTGCATGGCGGGTGATTTCACCGGTGACCAAGTTGCGGACGATGATACCCTTGGCCTGGCCGTCGACGACCACAAGATCGAGCATCTCGGCGTTGACGTGAAGTTTAACCGCACCCTGGCCGACCATCTTGGAGAGGGCGGAATAGGCACCGAGGAGGAGCTGCTGGCCGGTCTGGCCGCGGGCGTAAAACGTGCGGGAAACCTGCGCGCCGCCGAAGGAGCGGTTGGCCAAGAGACCACCGTATTCACGGGCAAAGGGCACGCCCTGAGCAACGCACTGGTCGATGATGTTAACCGACACCTCGGCCAGACGATGAACGTTGGACTCGCGAGCGCGGTAATCGCCGCCCTTGATGGTGTCGTAAAACAGGCGGTGCACGCTGTCGCCGTCGTTTTGGTAGTTCTTGGCGGCGTTGACGCCACCTTGCGCGGCGATCGAGTGCGCACGACGGGGACTGTCATGGAAAACGAAGGTTTCCACCTGGTAGCCGAGCTCCGCGAGGGTCGCGGAAGCGGAGGCACCAGCAAGGCCAGCACCGACGACGATGATCTTGTACTTCCGCTTATTGGCGGGATTGACGAGCTTGATCTCGGTCTTGTGCTTGCGCCACTTGTCGGCGAGCGGGCCGGAAGGGATCTTGGAATTGAGTTGGGCCATGGCGGGTAGAGCGAAATGCGTTGATGATTACTTGGCGGCGCAGCTGATGCAGTGAGAGGTCGCGCTAGCAGAGGCGGCGTGGGAGCCGGCGTGGGGTTTATTGAGCCCGAGCCAAATAGCTCCAGGAATGGCCAGGTTACCGGCAAAATAAGCAAGGCAGAGCAAGGTGGTAAAGCGGCGCAGGCAGCAGCTCCAGCGGTGGTTACGTAGACCAAAGGTTTGGAACATGGACTCAAACCCGTGCAACAAGTGGAACGAGAGTAGTCCGGTCGCCAAGATGTAGAATCCGGAGATAAGCGGGTTGCTGAAGCTAAGGAACATCATGCTATAAACGTCGTGCACTTCGGTGCCTTTGGCGGCCAAGGGGAAACCGAACTCGCGGACGTCTTCAGTCAGCGTGTATTCGGGGAGTTGCGACTTAAAGTTGGCGCTATCGGCAACACCGAGCGTGAAGTGGGCGATATGGTAAACAATGAAGGCCAACACCACGAGGCCGGTCAGGCGCATGTAGCGCGAGGCGACGGTGGCGCGGATGTAGCCCTTGACGCCGTAATCTTGAGCACCACGGGCCTTTTTGTTTTCGAGCGTGAGTACGACTGCCGCCCAAATATGGACTGCTGCGGTAGCCAAGAGCCCCAGGCGCACAGCCCAAAGCACCGGCCCCAAGGACTGGAGGAAGTGAGCATAGCCATTAATGCGATCAGGCGCTCCAAAAATCTGGAGATTGCCGACCAAATGGCCGAACACGAATCCGACTAGGATCAGGCCGGAGACGGCCATAAGGAGTTTTCGCCCGATGGACGAAGTGAAGAAGTTACCGATAAGGCTCATCGAGTAGTTGGGTCAGGTTCAGAGTGTCGAAATACACCAACCGACGGTTGGTTACCGACGAATGGTCACGCCACCGTTGCCAGCACCCCTAAAGATGTAAAGGGAAGGCTCCGCCGCGCTTAGGCGAGCCGACTTGTATTAGCCGCTCTACACTACCTCAGAAGCAGCGCCTCCGCTCGCATAATGACCAATGACCAATGACCAATTCCCAAGGCCCAATGACCGATTCCCAATGGCCAAGGAGCAGCGGACTACTTGGCGAGAGGCTTCAGCAGAGCAAACTTACCGCTCGCCGCCGGAGCAATGAAGCGGCGCCTAAACGCCACGACCCGCGCACCTGGCCCAAGGGCACCGGCAACCGCAGCCTCGACCGACTTGGGGGCGATGTGATCGGAAACATAGTGGAAATCCCACCGATTCTCAGACGTCTGAACTAAACTATAGTGCCAACAGGAAAAATCCGCCGGCAACGCATCATCGATTTCCGTTGGCGACACCAGCGTCCCATCAGGCCGGAAATACAGTCCGCCCTCGCGCCCGAGCAGGCGATACCCAGTCTGCATACGTCGAACAATGTCGCCCGTATGGTAACGCAGGAGCGGCATCGCCTCGCGGTCTCGTGTGGTCACATAGATTTGGAACACGTCCGGCTGGTTGAGGTAGGGTACGATTTCAACGAAAACATTATCGTCGATCACGC
>JBILJE010000217.1:0-5527 GCA_044377395.1 Rariglobus sp.
TGTGCGCCTCGGCGTGGCGCTGCTCAAGGACATCGACGGCAACATTGTTATCGACCTACCGATCCAGGGCAGCCTCGACGACCCCGAGTTCAAAATTGGCCGCGTGGTGCTTCGCGTGATCGTGAATCTGCTGACGAAAGCGGCGACCTCGCCGTTCTCGCTCATCGGCGCGGCGTTCGGCGGCGGAGGCGACGAATTGGCCTATCAGGATTTTTCGCCAGGTGCCGCCCTGCCGCTCGAAGCCGATCTCAAGAAAACCGACACGCTGCGCAAAGCCCTCAAAGGCCGTCCCGCGCTCAATCTTGATATCACCGGCAGCTACGACGCCAACGCCGACCTCGCGGCCGTGCGCGAGCAGCGGCTCAATCAGCAGGTGCGCTTCCGCCTGTGGGAGGAGTTGCGCGTCAAAAACCCGCAAACTCCTCCGCCCGCCGAAATCGTGGTTTCGCCGGAAGATGAAGCGCGGATCATCGGCCTGTTCCTCACGGAACGCGCCGCCACGACTCCGCAGCTCGCTGCACCCCCAATCCTGGCAAAACCGGCAACTGAAAACGCCTTAGTCAATATTCCTGCGCCTGAAAAGCCGAAGCCCTACCGTCCCGTTCCGTACGTTAAAGGCCAGGCCAACTTACGCAGATCCGCACCCGTGTCAGTCAAAGCAATCGTGCTCGCTCCCGCCAGTGGGTCCGCCACCGCACCCGGTGCAACTGCCGCACCGACCTTGGCCGAGGCCCGCCTAGCGCTCGCCGCTGCCATTTCGGTGTCCGCCGACGACCTGCGCCAACTCGCCGAAAGCCGCGCACAACAGGTCCGCGACGCCCTTTTGGCTGGGGGCGAAATCGACGCCGGCCGCCTTTTCCTGAGCCCACCTGCACCCGAATGCAAAGGCGCGAAGGTATTCCTGCAACTGCGCTAACCCGGATCAACCTCCACGAACGTTCAACCTACACCCCACCACATTTGACCTTCGTCATTGGTCATTAGTCATTGGTCATTGGACCTTGGTCATTAGTCATTGGACCTTGGTCATAGTCATTCTCCTCCTCCTCCAACTCCTCCTTCATGAACTGCCGAGCCGATTGCGGGGCGTGCTGTATTGCTCCGTCAATCACCTCGCCAATTCCCGGAATGCCGAACGGGAAAAAGGCCGGCGAGCGGTGCGTGCAGTTATTGCCCGACCTGCGGTGCGCGATCTTTGGCAAGCCGGAGCGCCCCGCCTTCTGCGCCAGCCTGCGCCCGTCGCAGGAGATGTGCGGTGCCAGCACGGCTGAGGCGTTCGCCGGATTAACCGCGCTCGAACTCGCCACGCGGCCCTGAGGACGGTTACCTCTACCGACATGCCCAACCTCTTCGTCATCGCGGGCCCAAATGGTGCCGGCAAAACCACCTACGCCCGTCGTTTTTTGCCCGAGGAGATGCACACGCGCGAGTTCGTCAACGCCGACCTGATTGCCGCCGGCCTGTCGCCGTTTGCCCCTGACCAAGCCGCGTTCGAAGCCGGTCGCATCATGCTCCACCGCCTGCGCGATCTTACGGCCCAGCGGGCGGATTTCTCCTTCGAAACGACGCTCTCCGGCCGCACCTATGCACCGCTCCTGCGCGAGATGCGTGCAGCGGGTTATCGCATCCATTTGGATTTTCTATGGATTCCGCAACTGGACCTCACCCGCCAACGGGTGCGGCAACGCGTGGCCAAGGGCGGCCATGACATCCCCGACGTCGTGCAACAACGCCGCTTCCATCTCGGCATCCGCAATCTCGCCACGCTGTACCGACCGCTGCTCGACCATTGGAACCTTTACGACAACACCTTTGAGAATCCACACCTTGTGGCGGAAGAGAAAGACGGCGTGCTCACGATCCCCGATGCCGGGATGCTTGCGCATATTGAAACGGCGGCCAGCGTTTCGTTCATGCCCAAGGGAAATAATGACGGTCTACTTGCAGAGCCGCTGGCGTTCACTCCTGAAGAAGTGACGCGCCGGTCGATGCGGGCGATGCGCAAGGCCTTTGCCGATGCCGTGTTGGAGAACCTGCGCTTCGGTCTGCCCATCATCCAATGGCGCGACAACCAGGTGGTCGAGGTGCCGGCCGAAGAGCTCGCGCCGCTGGCCCGCCGCATCCTCGCCGCAAACGGTGAATTCCTCCCCGAGGAAATCGCCGCCGGTAAAACTTTCTAACCGGTAGCTCAGGGCGCAGAAGGACGCGTTGCCGCCCACCGCCCAACCGCTTCACGCCCGCGGATGTGCCTTGGCATAAATATCGCGCAGCCGAGCCACGCTCACGTGGGTGTAAACTTGCGTCGTATTCAGACTCACGTGACCGAGCAACTCCTGCACTAGGCGCAGGTCGGCTCCGGCATTAAGCAGATGCGTCGCGTAACTGTGCCTCAATTTGTGCGGCGTGAGTTCAAGCGGCAGGTCGGCCAGCGCCAGGTAGCGTTTTAACAACAACTGCACCTGGCGCACCGGCAGGCGCTCGTGTTTAGCGTTAACCAGCACCGGCGACGCCGGTCCGCTGTCGCGGGCGAAGTCGGTTCTCCATTTCCCCAGCACCGCCATCGCCACCCGGCCAAGTGGGCACAGGCGTTCTTTTTTGCCTTTGCCGAGCACCCGGGCCACGCCGCTGCTGAAATCAATCTGCCCGTAGTCGAGCGCGACCAATTCGCTCACGCGCAACCCGCCGCCGTAGAGCAACTCCATCGTCAGGCGGTCGCGCCAGGCGGTGAATGCATCTAGCGACTGGTTTTCCAGCAGGCGCTGCGGGCCGGTTAAGAGCAGCGTCATCTGCGTCTCGGTGAGAAACTGCGGCAGGCGTTTCACCAGTTTTGGCAGCGGAACGCCGAGGAATGGATTGCGCGCCACTTGCCCGCGCAGCAGCCAGAACTTAAAAAACGCGCGCAGGCCGGAGATGTGGTTGTGCAACGTGCGCCGGTCGAATCTGCTCTGCGCCTCGATGACAAAATCGCGGGTGTTACGCGTGCCGAGTTGGTCGAAGCCCGCGTCCCACAGGCCGGCGGCACGCAGCCAGCGGTAGAAGTCGTCGAACGCCTGCCGGTAGTTGCGCAGCGTGTACGCCGAGTAGCGGCGTTCCTTTTCAAGGAAATCCGCAAACGGCGCCCACCAGCGCGTGAGCACCGGCTCAGGTGGCGGCGGTAGCAAGGCGGGCTTCGACATCGCGCATGACTTGGCTGGCGTGGAGCCGCAGCGCCCCTTCGGGATCGAGGCCTTTGACGCGCGCGGCGGCGGTCAGCTCAAAGAGCATTTTGCCCAGCGTGGCCTCGTCGAGTTGCGCGCCGAGCGCCTGAACTGGGGCGAGATCGACCGCGGCTTCGGCTGGCAGGCTCTTTTTCTGAATCTGCTTCCAAACGGTTTCAGCGAACATCAGGGCGGGCAGGCGGGGCGGCAGGTCTTTAAACACACCCGACTGGACCGGACCGTTCTTTTTTTCGAGGGCTTTGATTTGCTCCCACTTCACGATGACATCCTCGGCGGTGCCAATTTTGTCGCCGGTACCGAACACGTGAGGGTGACGGCGCACCAGTTTTTCGTTGGCCTCGGCGGCGACTGCCTCGAGGTCAAACAGGCCGGCCTCCTCGGCGAGTTGCGCATGGAAAACGACCTGCATGAGCACGTCGCCGAGCTCCTCGCGCATGTGCGAAAAATCGAGCCGGTCGATGGTGTCGAGCAGTTCGCTGACCTCGTCGATGAGGCAGCGCGTGAGGGAGGCGTGTGTTTGTTCCTGATCCCAGGGACAGCCGCCGGGCGCGCGCAAGGCGGCGATGGTTTTACGAAGGTCGGCAAGAGCACTCATGCGGCGGAAGTTGCCCGCCGAAGACGCGGAACACACGGAAAAACTAGAACTCTGGCAAAGTAGCGCAGACTTCCAGTCTGCTCCGGTGGAGTGCGCATCGCCGCATTATGCCTCGCCCTGCCCAGCCCAGGCTCGGAGCAGACTGGAAGTCTGCGCTACTTCCCAAATCGGGCCGTCCTCCCACCATAAAATCTGGTTTTCATGACCTTGGTGTGTTTCGTGGTGCACAAATGTCCGACAAACTCACCGAGATCATGGCCTGGAAGCGTCAAGAAATCGCCTCGCTCATCCGCGAGGTTTCGCTGCCTGAGTTGGCCGCGTTCAACGCCATGGCGCCCAAACCCCCGTCGTTTGCCGCCGCCTTGCGCCGCGACGACGGCAAACTCGCCGTCATCGCCGAGATCAAGCGCCGCTCGCCATCCGCCGGCGCCATCGCCGCCGGCATTGCCGCGCCCGACCAAGCGGTTAACTACCGCGCGGCCGGTGCCAGCGCGCTGTCAATTCTCACCGACGAGAAATTTTTCGGCGGCACCCTTGAGGACCTGAGCTCCGTCACCACGTTTTTCCGCGAGAACCGCCCGGCCATCCCGTGCCTGCGCAAAGACTTCATGGTTCACCCGATACAGGTGCTGCAGGCGCGCGAAGCCGGTGCCAGCGCGATCCTCATCATCGTGCGCGCGCTCAACGACGACGAAATCGCCACGTTGTTTGAAGCCGCAAAGTTCGCCGGTCTCGATGCACTCTTCGAGATCCACAACGAGTCCGAACTGGAGCGCGCCGTGAAGCACGGGGCCAAAATCATCGGCGTAAACAACCGCGACCTCGCCATTTTCAAGTGCGACCTCGGCCTGAGCGAACGGCTCATTCCGTTGTTTCCCAAGCACGTGATCGCGGTGAGCGAGAGTGGCATTTTCACCGGCGCCGACGCGGCCCGCGTGCAAGCCGCCGGTGCCCACGCCATTCTTTGCGGCGAGGCCCTCATGAAGGCGCCCGACACCGCCGCCCTCATCAGCGAGTTCAGAAATCGCTGATTCTCTCTCAAGTTCAGCTAAAAATTCACCCATTCGTGCCGATGTGTAGTCGGTAGCGGACCACCGTATTTACATGCCTCTCTCTCCTTCAGCCACCCGCGACCTGCTCGGCCAACTCGGCCACTTTCCCAAGCGCGCCCTTGGGCAAAACTTTCTCGTTGATGGCAACATCGTTAACAAATCCCTCGAACTGGCCGGTGTGCGCGCGGGCGACACCGTCGTCGAAATCGGGCCCGGCCTGGGCACCTTAACCACCGCCCTGCTCGAAGCAGGCGCCGACCTGTGGGCGGTCGAATTTGACCGGCACCTCCACGCCTACCTGGAGTCCACGCTCGGGCCGCGTTTCCCAGGAAAATTCCATTTACTCGAAGGCGATGCAGTTGAACACCCGCTGGCCGCCTTGCCCGCCGAGCGCGCCGCCGCCGGCTTTAAAGTCGTCGCAAACCTACCTTACGCCATCTCCACGCCCTGGATGGACGCCGTGTTTTCCGGACCGTTGCCAACAAATCTCGTGCTCATGCTCCAGCAGGAAGCCGCGCAACGTTACGCCGCTTCACCTGGCACCAAGCTCTTCGGCGCGATCTCGATTTTCCTGCAATCCGCCTTCGACATCGCCCCTGGGCACAAGGTCGCGGCGGCGTGTTTTCACCCCCGGCCCGACATCGAGTCGTACCTGCTCAACT
>JBILJE010000218.1:0-5525 GCA_044377395.1 Rariglobus sp.
TTTTTTTCGAGTTGGTTTGTCGTTCGTGGCCATAAAACCACTTATACCAAATCCCGAATTAGCAGACTGGGTGCCAACTTACGGTCAGGCGTTAATCAGCTTAAAAAATCTCGTATGCATTACGGTAATACGCCGCTCCATTAAAACGATCTGAAGGCCACAGAGGACTCAGACCAATGACCGCATAACAACGATAGAATCGGCACACTCGCTCCCGTTATCTAATGACGTGAAGGCCCCAGTAGCGGGGGGATTGTGTACCGGATATAATGAGTTGCAGGCGAATGCTCGGCAGCAGCCGCAGCCACGGAGTCCAGCCGCTTAACGTCCAGCTAAAGAGCTACGGTCCGCGCCCCCAAAAAGGGCGCCGAACTGAATCAATTTAAAAAAAGGCACAAAGCCTGCATTCCCGTCCGAATGTCCTTCTTGTTTATTAATCAGCTCGCCACCACCAGCCTGTCTACTGCGGACATACCGCTCTGGTTGGTTGCCCCCTTCGCCCTACTGCTACTGTTAATTGCCGTCTTCCCTCTGACTCCGGCAGGTGGCAAGGCGTGGTGGGAACACCATTATCACTGGGTCTCTCTAGGCCTCGCAGCACTCGTAGCGGCGTATTACTTCGCCGTGGTTCCTCACGGTGGCCTGCTGGTCGCACATACCGCCAGGGAGTATATTTCGTTTATCGCCCTGATCGGCGCACTCTTCGTTGTCGCCGGAGGCATCCACATCAACATCAAGGGCAGCGCAACACCGCTGGAAAATGTCGTGATCCTGCTGGTCGGCGCGGTGCTGGCGAACTTTGTCGGCACGACGGGCGCCTCCATGGTGCTCATTCGTCCCTTTATCCGAATGAACAAAGCGCGCATACGCCCCTACCACATCGTTTTTTTCATTTTCATCGTCTCCAATGTCGGCGGCGCGCTCACACCCATCGGTGATCCACCGCTGTTCCTCGGCTACCTGCGCGGAGTGCCGTTTTTCTGGCTGGTGGAACGCTGCATTCAGCACTGGCTCGTTGCGGTCGGTGCCCTCCTTGCCGTTTTTGCCGTGTTCGATCACCTCGAATTCAAAAAAATTCCTCGCGCACTCCAGACCAAGGCCGAACAGCAGGATATCTGGCAATTTCAGGGGCCGATCAATGTCGTGTTTCTGGCCGTGATCATCGGCGCGGTCTTTTTGCCCGATCGTTAGTTCCTGCGTGAAATCATCATGCTGAGTGCGGCCTTCGCCTCCTATCGGCTCACCCCGGCGCAGGTACACACGCTCAACCACTTTAGCTTCGGTCCGATCAAGGAAGTCGCATTCCTCTTCGTCGGCATCTTCCTCACCATGATGCCCGCGCTTGGTTATTTGGAAACGCATGGCCGCGAATTTGGCCTGAGCAAACCGGCGCATTACTACTTTGCCGCCGGCTCGCTCTCCGCGGTCCTCGATAACGCCCCCACCTACGTTAACTTCCTCAAACTCGCCGAAGTGTCCACCAAGGCGACTAATCCGGGCGCATTTGCCGCCACCGACGGTTCCGATGCCGCTTCCGTAGGGGTACTTTTAATACACCAGCCGCTGCTCGTGATTGCCGTGAGTCTCGGCGCGGTGTTTTTCGGTGCCATGACCTACATCGGCAACGGCCCCAACTTCATGGTTAAATCCATCGCCGAATCAGCCGGCGTGAAAGTACCGTCCTTTTTCGGCTACATTTTCAAATACAGCCTGCCCATTCTGCTGCCAATTTTGGCCCTGATCGGGCTGTTCCTGCTTTGATGCTGAAGGTCAACGGTGGCCGGGAGCCGGCCACCGTTCCAACCGGCCCGGACTGGGCATTAAAATTGGCCTTAGCTGATGCACGGGACCGCCAGAGGAGAGGCAAAAGAGTAAAAAAAAATCAGTCGGCTGCCTCGCAGCGCACGACGTTGCGCTGACTCAATTCGACGGCCCGCAGACGACGCCCGGATCGATCGTTTTTCAAGCGCAGGAACGGACATTGCGGGAGGTCGAATGGTTAACCGGGTAGCATTACCCACCAACCGGCTTTGCGTGACGTCGCCGAGGTCATCGAGTTTGACCTCGGCGAAGTCCGCCAACTTGGCCTGCGCGCTCCAGAATGGCTCAAAATTTTTCCGCTTTGCCTCTGTGCAGTTACCCGTGTGGCATGCCGCCATGTCGAACTACAAAGCCCCCGCGTTTCTCGTCGAACTGCTCCACGCACGCTCGCCCTCCGGGGCTGAATTCGAGGCCCAAAAGGTGTTCGATCATTACGTAAAACCAGCCGCCTCGACTTACGCCAAAGACGCTCTGGGCAACCGTATCGCCACCCTCAACCCTAAGGGCGATCCCGTGCTCATGCTGGCCGGCCACATGGACGAACTCGGCCTCATCATCACCTACGTGAACAAGGACGGGTTTATCTATTTCGACACCATCGGTGGCCACGACCGCACCGTCATTTCCGGTCGTCGTGTTCTGATCCAGACCGCCGACGGTCCGATCAAGGGCGTAACCGGAAAACGGGCTATCCACCTAATGGACGACGCCGACCGTAAAAAAGTCCCCGAGATTCACGAGATCTGGATCGACATCGGGGCGCGCTCCAAAAAAGAGGCGCTCGAACGCGTCGCAATCGGCGACACGGTGACCTACGACCACGAATTCGAACTGATTCATGGCAGCGTTGGAACTGCGCGGGCATTCGACAACAAGGTCGGCGCCTACGTCGTCGGTGAGACGCTCATTCGCCTCGCAGCGGCCAAGAAAAAACTGGCGGCCAAACTGGTTGCCGTTGCAACAGCACAAGAGGAAATCGGCACTCGCGGGGCCATCACCGCAGCCTATGCAGTTAACCCGCACATCGCACTCGCGGTCGATGTAGGCCATGCAACCGACCACCCTGATTGTGACCCGCGCAAGTTTGGCGAGACCAAACTGGGCGGCGGCCCGATCATCTGCCGCGGCCCCAATATCAACCCACTGGTTTTCGAGCGCCTGGTTAAGGCCGCAAAAAAACTAAAAATTCCTTACCAACTCGAAGCCGATCCTCGTCCCACCGGCACCGATGCGCGCGCCATCCAGGTGGGCCGCGCAGGCATTGCCACAGGCTTGGTGAGCATCCCGCTGCGCTACATGCACACGCCCAGCGAAGTCGTGGACCTCGAGGACGTGGAGCGCACGGTGCAACTGTTCGTCGAGTTCGCCCTTGAGTTAAAAGCCGGCGAGTACCTGCACTGGTAATGCTCTTTGCCGGTATGGCGTTGACCTATGCGCCGAATCACCGCCCCCCGTTGGTCCTTCACTAAAAAGCGGGGACTTGGATTCATCGCGCTAGGTTTCAAGCGCGCGATGTGGCCATGCCAGACACCAAAAAGGCGGTTCCTGATGGAACCGCCTCGAGGACCTAAGAGAACTGAACGCCGCTTACTTGGCGGCCGAAGCAGCCTTGATCAATTCAACAAAGCTACGGGACTCCAGAGCGGCCCCGCCGATGAGGCCGCCGTCGATGTCTTTTTGCGCGAGGAGTTCGGGCGCGTTGGCGGGCTTCATAGAACCGCCGTAAAGGATGCGAACCTTCTGCGCAACGGCCTCGCCGAAGAGTTTTACCAAGAGCGAACGGATGAAGGCGTGAACCTCCTGTGCCTGCTCGGTGGTTGCAACTTTACCCGTGCCAATGGCCCAGACGGGCTCGTAAGCAATGACCACACTGGTCGCGAGATCCTTAGAGACGCCTTCAAGGCCTGCCTCCAGCTGCGTCTGCACAACCTTGAGGGTCTGGGCGGCTTCGCGCTCGCAGAGGGTTTCACCGACGCAAAGGATAGGCTTGAGCTGGTTCTTCAGCGCGGCAAGCACCTTGAGGTTAACAAATGCATCGGTATCTCCAAAATAAATACGGCGCTCGCTGTGGCCGATGATGACATAGTTCACGAAGAGGGCGCGGAGCATCTCGGCAGAAATTTCTCCGGTGTAAGCGCCGCTCTTTTCGGGGTGGAGGTTTTGCGCGCCCAATTTGACCGTCGAACCATCGATGGCCTTGGCGGCGCTTTCGAGTGATGTGAACGGGGGGCACACGACGACATCGACCTCGGTCTGTTTACCCACCTCGGTGACGATCTCTTGCAAAAGCACAGCGGCGTCGGCGGAGGTTTTGTTCATCTTCCAGTTACCGGCGATGAGTTTTTTACGAATATTCATGGTTTTGTGAAGTAGTGAGTAACGAGTAGCGGGTAGCGAGTAGAACAGTCTGGTAAACAATCGCGTGCAAGATGCCCGCTACTCGCTACTTTAGATGATTAGCTTTCAAGGAAAACCACGCCGGGAAGCGACTTGCCTTCGAGGAACTCGAGGGAAGCGCCACCGCCGGTGGAGCAATGAGTGACCTTGTCGGCGACCTTGAATTTCTTCGCGGCCGTGGCGGTGTCGCCGCCGCCGACAATCGTCGTGGCGCCCTTGGCGGTGGCCTCGGCGATAGCATCGGCCATGGCCTTGGTGGCACCGGCGAACTTGTCGAATTCGAATACACCAGCGGGGCCGTTCCAGATGATTGTCTTGGACGAAAGGATAGCCTGGCGGTAAAGCTCGATGGACTTCGGGCCGGCGTCGAGACCACCCCAGCCATCGGGAATACCGGTGGCCAGGTCGGCGGCGCACGTATTGGCGTCGGGCGAGAAGGCGTCGGAGCAGACGAAGTCGATCGGGAAGATCAGCTCAACGTTGCGAACCGCAGCCTTGGCCACGAGCTCTTCGACGATCTTGGCGCCTTCCGGATCATACAAACTGGTGCCGATCGGGGTGCCGCGAAGAACCTTGTGGAAGGTGTACGCCATGCCGCCGCCGATGATGATTTTATCGGCCTTATCGAGCAGGTTTTTGATCAGGGGAATCTTGTCGGCGATCTTGGCACCGCCGAGGATGGCGAGCAGAGGGCGCTCAGGATTATCCAAAACCTTGGCGAACGCCTTGAGCTCGGCTTCCATGAGGAAGCCGGCGGCCTTGATCGGTAAAGTCACGCCAACCATGGAGCTGTGAGCGCGGTGGGCGGTACCGAAGGCGTCGTTGACGTAAACGTCGGCGAGCTTCGAAAGACCGGCGCGGAACTCAGTCACTTTGGCCGGATCGGCTTTCACTGAGGTGCCATCTTCGAGCTTCACTTTGCCCTCTTCCTCAATGTGGAAGCGCAGGTTTTCCAGCAGGAGGACTTGGCCTGGCTTGAGCGCGGCGGCGGCCTGTTCGGCAACGGGGCCGACACAGTCGGACGCAAAGGCCACGGGCTTGCCGAGAACCTTCTCCAACTCGGCAGCGATGGGCTTGAGCGAGAATTTTTCGATCACTTGGCCATCGGGGCGGCCGAGGTGGCTGGCGAGAACGACGGACGCACCTTTTTCGAGCGCGTATTTGATCGTGGGCAACGCGGCAACAATGCGGGCGTTGTTGGTAATAGCACCGGTTTTCTTGTCCTGAGGGACATTGAAATCAACGCGCATGAACACGCGTTTGCCGGCGAGATCGAGGTCGCGAATAGTTTTGAATTTGGCCATAAG
>JBILJE010000022.1:0-18833 GCA_044377395.1 Rariglobus sp.
TGAAGAACGACAGCACTGCTAAAGAATGGCTCAACGGAAACACTCCCGCCCTAATCCTCGATAAAGAGGACCAATGGTTCAAAAAATAAGGCCCTCTTGTAAAATACTATCAAAATAAAAACAGCCTCCAGGCTTTTGATATATGGATTGGCATAGAGCAGGTTCAGTTGCGTCAGCAGAGCTGAAATAAGGCAAGAAGAGAATCAATTTGAGCACAACCAGTGGAGAGGTTTCATACTGCCCTTAAGCCTGAACACCGAAGTTCAAACCATCCACAGATTACAGATGGCACAGATACAATCCCTTAGGAGATGAGGGAGACTGGCTATATCCCCCGGTTTCAGCCGCACTTAAAATTCAGCAACCTTCTGATATCTGTGCCCATCCGTAGAATCTGTGGTTGAAATTTCGTCGTTCGGGTTTAAGGCCAAGGGAGTAGGAGCCCTAGTTTAACGTTTGACGGCTTCGTTCCATGAAGCTTCCGCTTCATATAGGCTACGAATCTCGATGTGGGGTCTGCCCTCCTTGACTGAATCTATCAGGAAAAACACGGTCCTGAATCCAGGCCAGTTGGGATAAAAGTCATCCTTTATTACACGCCAATCGGAGCCGTTTTCTAGTGATATGGCCATACGGAGATTAAGATTCTTGCGCTCACTGGTAAGGAGGTGGGTTTGCAGGGGCTCCAGGATAAAACGATCATCGCCTATTGATGTGGCAACGCGTGTTCCACTAAAGCTCACAAATAAATACGACTTAAATGGAAACACCGCGGGGTCTTCATCAAATACAATTCCTCGGTAAGGGTACGGACCGCCTTTATTAGGCACCAAGAGCACCAAGGGGTATTTGACACTGGGGGGGAATATTACGTTGGCAATGGGTTGCTGCTCAAGTTCGGCTTCTGATTTGGTGGATTTAGCACTACTGGTTGGGTATAGCAGCATGGTGGGCGGCCCGGAGTAGTCATAGAATTTACTACGAGAAGAGGGGCTTAAGGCGTCGACCTTTACGAGTTTCCCATCCTTACGATAACAAATGCCTGCAGGTTGATCGGCATTCCATACTATAATACGAAAACGCGTGCGGAGGGTTTCATCTGGTTTGGCACTTTGAGCTCGGGCGTTGTTAATCGGAAGTAAACTCAAGAAGCATAGCGCCAACGTGCTAAGCATTATATTTAAAGTGTGATTCATGTGGGAAGAGGGACGTGAAATTATATATCCGAGGGCGAGAGCCAGCGGAATGAGACCACTTTGAAGCGGCGCCCAAATTGCGCGCTCGTCGGGCTAGTAGTGGCGACGACTGAAAGAGGCAGGGCGGGATGTACTGTTGTATCAGTATCAACGTAGCTCGTTTCACGTTGCACAACGGCCTCAAGCCATGCGCGACCTTGAACAACGCCCGTGATTGGGTTTACACTTTCTCCGTAGGTGCGGACGGTGAAAGTATCCGAGCGGGCACTGAGATTTGGGCTGATGCGCTCCAGCAAGTCGGCTTGGGTGAGCCATTGGGGCGCGCCAGCAATCGTTGCTGCGGCCAAGGCTTTCGGATTATCATATTGGGTGGTCACGGTCTCGTTGGCGCCACCGCTAAAATTAGCGGTCTTAAAATTATTGTCGGCGGCGATAACAGGGAGCGCACTTAAAGAGTTTTTATCTGTATCTGGAAGATTGATTGCGGTATCAAGTGCAGCTTGTAAGGCCCCCATCCGACTATAAGGCATGGCTCCACTATAAGGCATGGCTCCACTATAAGGCATGGGTCCATTGTCAGCGGTAAGCCGACGATTGATAAACTCTGCCAAAGTAGTAAAGGGGCGCGGCGTGGAAGTAGTGGTAACCCCACTTATAGTAACGGTCGGATTTCTCGCCCTCGCCTTTATCTCTGCCACGATAGCCGTCGCAAGGGCGGTAATCTTTGCATCGTCCAGACTACGGAACCCATTCCATAACTTGGTATCCGAACCCGTGCCTGAGTCAGCCCCTTGTAGGCTAGTGCGGGGGAAGGGGGTGCCGGAGTCAGACTGGCCGGTGGCCAATAATAAGGAGCTGCTTAAATAATCAACGGTCGCGCCGCGTAGTCCTGCCAACATAACTCGCCAAGCGTCTACGGAGATTGAATTAACATTAAAGGCCCCTTGGTTGAGCAAGTAGGCGGTGATCGCGTTGTGGGGGCGCACGTCATTGGATGTAGCAAGCGCAGCCTGGGTTTCAGTGTAACGATTATCCAGATTTAGGTCGTTGCTGGCATCGGTTGCAGAGCGACCAGTCGGCAAACTGAATTTATAAGCGGCGTTGGGCAGAGCGGTCGCATCGCCAGCCTGCCAATTATCAAGGGCCGTTTGCAGATAGCGGATATCAGTAAGATCGTCTGAGCCCAGGACCACCGCTGAGTCTAGCAGCGGGTTGTTCCAGCCTAAATCGGTGCTATCTGGGTCAACACCTGGGTTAACGCCAGAGAAATAGTAGGAATCAAACAGGCCTTCGTTAAAGATGTAGGAGTCGTCCAGATTCCAATAAAAGCCAAATTCACCTCTACCCACATTTGGGGCTTCAGGCACCCTTATACGCCGCCAGGTTCGATCAGCTGGAAAGTAGGGGGATGCATAAGAATTACCCACGGCATAGGCGGGGGCAGTACAGAGTCGGCTGAGGTTTGCGTTTTGAAAGCCTGCAATTGATGTCATCGGAGCCCGGGGGATATCCCATAGAACCACCTGGCTCTGACCTCCGTCTGCCGAGCTCGTGCCGGTGCCCCAAAAACGATTATCAAACCCCGGGGTTATACTATTGAGCATTGCCGCAGAGCCCGTCCATGTCGCGGGCCCGCGTGTGGACGCAGGTCCTTGTCGGCCGGCTGTGCCTGGAGACTGCACCATGGCGCGTGGATTATGGGTCGCTAACGAAAAATAGTTGTCACGCCCGCCTGTTCCGGCGGCGGTGTCTTTTGCAGGCTTTACATAGAGCTCCGATTTGCCAATAAAACGGCGGAAGGGTGCCGCAATATCTGCTGCCGTTAAATAAATGGGAGAGGGCGATGCGGGTGCCATATTGCCCACCCAATATTCGTTAGGGAAAAATTGATAAAACCGCACGGTTTCCCACTCATTATGTCTTCCACTGGGCAAAAGAGGGTCCGTAATTCCTGGCTTCACGAGTTTAACCCAGAAACGGGTCCACTCAGAGTTGCACCATGGAAGCCAAGGAAAACTAGGACTGGTCGCGTGACCTTCCATCTTTACCGTTGTAAGAAACTCCAGAGTGGAATTGGCATCGAATTCGTATGGGACTTTTCCCGGTTTCATTAATTCGAGATAAACCCCTGTCGCAGTATAATCGTCCGTATCGGGGTTATAGGCCTTTAGATATAGGGTCCTGTTTATGGTCGGTCCGGCGACAATAAAGTCCGAAATCGGTTTCAATGCAGACCCTCCGATAAAATATAAACGGGTCTCGCCCGGATTCAGATTTATGTTGCCGGTGATCGATCCGTTGTCGGACAAAATATAGTCGAGGGATTGCTTGGTCTGCTCGGCGCCCTCGCTATTGTCGTCTTTTCCAGTTTTATATGAAATGCTTACCAGATTTAAAAAGCTCTGCCCCTCTTTCCCA
Organism: Rariglobus sp.; assembly: GCA_044377395.1. Classification (GTDB taxonomy): domain Bacteria; phylum Verrucomicrobiota; class Verrucomicrobiia; order Opitutales; family Opitutaceae; genus Rariglobus. The sequence goes on from JBILJE010000022.1 coordinate 3,615, forward strand.
GGGCTGAAAGCATCAGGGTCTTTTATCGTAAGGTCTGTGCTACCGCTATAAAGATAGTTTTCTGTCGTGATATCCAAATTCTTGTTTCTGATCATGAATCCCATTTCCGTTCGCTGTGCACGAATCCAGAGAGGCCGGGAAATCAAATTCACATTATAGGGATTATGGAGAACAATAAACGGGTTATATATAATATTCAAACCCAATTTAGGCGGTGAACTTGGTGGGGTGGGCGGTGAACTTGGTGGACGCACGTAGGATTGAACCGAGTAGGTATAGGTGAACCGGATGACTTCAGGCACCAATTCGGTGGTCATCGGTTTGATACGCACATGTTTATTATTGAGATAGGAATCCTGAACAGCGAAATTATTACCGTTTGAGCCCGAGTCAGGGTTTGAGTCCGAGTCAGAGGGGATCTGAGGCAGGGCCAATTCTTGACCAAAATAACCCGCCCAAGGAGCTTTTAGGGTCGGGCTACCGCTCGTCATGTCAGTGACGTTAGGCCGGAAGACCTGTGCGGTCACACTTGCAGTCGCACTAAACGGATTACTAATTCGGCGATACAGCTGATAATGATCGCGCAGCTGGTCAAAAGTCGGCCCCCGGTAAACCCACGGGAAATTGGCATCGTAATTACTGGAATCCAAATTAGGCCACGAAGGATCTTGGTAATTGATTGCCGTTTTGGTGGAGCGATACAGCGGGCTGGCTGAACTAAGTTGAGTGTCGTCCCCTTGCTGCAAGGTGGCGAACGCCAAGCTCGAATTGACCTCTCCAGATGTTAGCACACGGGTGAACTCCGTGTTTTTGAACAACCGTTCAGGAATTTCGAAAGCGATGGAGAGGTCTTTGCGCAGGCCGCCGTTTTTGGAGTCGGAAAGGACGCCGGCGCTGACCGTGGTGAATTCGTGGAAGCGGGCTTTTTCTTGGTCGGCGCTGATCGCTGGGTTGACGAAGCGGATTTGCTGGCGGGTGAGGAGCTTGGATTGGTTGGCAGTAAAGGTCGCGATTTCAGCTGCTGGGGCGGTAGACGCAGGCGGCCAAGCATCCCAGGGCGTGCCGAGGGTGGCGACACCTCGATTGGGGGAGCTGGAGAGGAACTTGAGGCGGTCGGCGGGAGTGGCTGCTGGCAGCGGGGCCACGGGTGCGGCAAGGTTGGCTTTTACACCCTCGTCGCCGACCCACCAGGCGTAGCGGCCGATGGTGGTTTTGGTGGAGGCGGTTCCCAGGCCGGGAATGGAGGAGGCGGGGACTTGAAGGTCGCGCACGGGAGCGAAGACATAGCGTTGGGCGGGAGTGCCCGTGGTGCCGACGGAGTTGGGACCGACCAGCAGAACGGCGGCGGCAGGGGTGCCCGAGGTGGTCGTGATGGCGTAGCCGGTGGATTTGGTGGTATCGGTCGATACCACGTTCAACGGTCCCACCGGAAAGCTGGTAACATCCGTGGCGGGATTGGCTGGCTGTGTGATGCCTTCGTTACCACTGACAAGCCAGCCACGGAAGCCGCCCTCGGTATTCCACGCGCCGACCCAGTAGGGGTTGCGGGTGGCGCGGTTGGTGGCGGTGTCAAAAGTGTCGCTGACGAGTTCGGCGTTGGCGGAGGTGCGTTTGTCAGGACCAAGGTTTTCCTGAATCTCGCCGACGGCGAGATTGAGTGCCATGAGGGCGTTTTGGCGGGCCTGGTCGAGTTGCTGGTAGTTCAATGCCGTTTGGAGCTCGACTCGGGTAAAGGCGGCAAATCCCACGAGAATGAGGACAAGAAAGGCGACCAGAATGATGGTGATGAGCAGGGCGAAACCGCGTTGGCGCTGCGCTCCCAAGGGACGAGAAGGCGGGGCTACAAATGCAATCTTCATAGTGGGGGTAATGAAAGAGGCTTACGGTTAATGAAAAAACCATGAGCCGACAATCAACGATTGTTTTTATGGGGGAAAAGGTTCTTCGACGATTAAGGAGGGGAGGGGGGCAATACAGTGTTCACAAAAAACACGAAATGACTCAAAAATACCACCAACCACGCCCATGCCTTCAGGGCTAAAAACGGATGATTTATACCACTTCGCCCCGTGTTAACGCAGATAGACTTACTAAAAGGGTTGCCAGAAAACTGAGTGAAATGAGCGTGAGCAACAATGCAAATCCCGCATGCTTACCACGTGATTTGATGATGCTATTTCTAGTGGTGCGCATTGGATGAAATGTATTATATAAAAGAATGCCTAGACGCTACAGAAAAACGTAATTTGACGCCACAAAAAGCCCTGTTTTTCAGCAAGTTGCGATAGTTGAAATTAGCGATTACCATAGATACCTGGAAGTCTACATTTTGAAATCATAAAACTTACCGATTTTTTTCATCACTGAGCACCGTAGGCGGGGCGGACGTTGATTGCCTCTCGAGATCCCACACCGTTAAGCCTGTGAGCGAAGGCGTGACACTTCTTCGGCACTTAAACACTAAACTTGAGAGGTAGCCGACGATCATGCAGGTGCCGAATGCCACAAAACCGTGAAGGAAAACACTAGTATTGGTCGCCATTTGAATCCATGCGGTAACAAGAATACTAGCCACAAGCCCGATGATTACCCCGGTGGAGTTAGCACGACGTGAAAGTAGACCAAGTGCAAAAACTCCGGGAAAGCCTCCTCCGAACAACGCCATCAGTTTAATGAACTCGTCCCATAGCGAGGCAACATTGCGCCAAGCTAAAAATGACGCCATTGCTGTCGCACACAAACCACAGATGGCAGTGCTCACACGAGCCAAACGCAGGCGCTGTGCATCAGTTGCATTAGCACGCCATAAAGGATGGAAGTCGGTGACTACAACTGCTGCCGTAGAGTTAAGAATACTACTTAATGCTCCCATGGCTGCAGCAAATAAGCCGGCTATTATAACTCCCACGACACCAGCAGGTAGTTCATTGGCTATGAAGTAGGGGAAGATCGCGTCATTGGGCAGGCCCGGCGCGAGCCGATCGGGATTGGCGCCATAGAACGCCCATAAGGCAGTACCTGTGAAGAAAAACACAACTGCGCTCCCAAGCCCAATCACGTTACCCCAAAGTATGGTTCTGCGCGCTTCGCTCGAGTTGGCTACGGCAAGCATCCGCTGCATGAGCGGCTGGTCAGACACCTGCGAAAAGATGGTGTAAAAAAACAGTCCCACAAAAACCCAGACGGTCGGTTTTGTTAAATCAAAGTCCCATGAAATCGCGTTTATTTTACCGGCTCCAGTAGCTTCACGTACGACCCCAGACAGGCCGTCCGGCACACCTTGGAAAGCGAAATAAAGAGCAATTCCCACCCCAATGAGCATTACGCCTGCTTGAAGTACGTCGGTCCAAATCACCGCCTCGAACCCACCTTCCATCGCATAAATCGTGGTCACAATTCCCATCAACATAATGCTTATATAAACATTCATTCCCGTAACGGTAGCCAAAGCGAGTGATGGCAACAGTAACACCACACTCATCCTACCGGCCACTTTCATCATAATCCCAAGCCCGGCACCTGCAAGCCGCACCCTTTTATCAAACCGCTTCTCCAAGTAGCCATACACAGTTGTCAAGTTGAGCTTCCGGAACAATCCAGCGAAACAAAAGCCCATAAGAATCCCAGCCAGTGCTTGAGCTGGTGCACTGCCAAAGGAAAGCCAATCCGTAGAGTAGGTTTTGGCAGGAACCGCCATGAAGGTAATACTACTTGTCGCAGTTGCAAAAAAACTGATCGCTGCCGCCCACCACGTGATACGTCCACCGCCCAGGAAAAAGTCGTTGCTGGACGCTTTTTTTCTGCGCGCGCACCACCAGCCGATGCCAATATTTAGGGCGAAATAGATAGCTAGGGCACTGTAGTCGGCAATCGACAACGTCCGGGGTGAAATAAGAGCAAGGCAATGATTCATAAGGGGAAATTTAAATTAAGTTAGGTCTGCGCGGGCCATGCTAGCGCAGGAAAGGGACAGTTTAATGGTTTTCATCTCGAACCTCTGGACCTCCAGCAGGATGTCGTCGTGACGCAGCGCACCCTTGAGCGCGCAGCCACTCGCTTAACCTTGAGCCTCAATAATTGGGGAAAAGCGCGTAGCCGAACTAGCCCAATGAACACCGAGTTCACTCGGCAGGAGCCCCGATTGGGCACAGTCCTGCCAAACGGCCTCGATGCCATCAATCGCCAGCACTTCGCCATCTGGGGTCGAGACGGGGCGAATCGCGTCGCTTCGCACGACACTGATCGGGACATTCAGGTGCAGCGCCAAGACCAACTGAGCATGCCTTGCCGCCAACGAGGGAGGGCAGACCCAGGACGCTTCACCTCGCGACTGACGACAGACCGCCGTAAACATTTCCCGCCGCGTCTCCCAAGTATCCGGTAGTGCTTCCTGTCGTGGCGTGCAGCCCTGCTCCTCGACCTCCAACCGTTTCCATGCCGTCCACCGAATGTTTGCACGTTCGCACTCAATCGCAATGACCGGATCTTGCTCGGTCGAGCACGCGTGGGTCAGATTTATCATCATGACCGCGCCGCCGCGCAGCTGCAGACGCATCGCTACGGTGTCAAAGCTCTCGATCGGCCTAGCGCGATAGACCTCCGCCTCTCCCGCCTCAACCACCGCCGCCTCATCCTGCGAGGATCCAGCCAGAAAAAGCGCAAGCATCACAAAATGTGAGAGTGCGTTGTTCAATGGCGAATCCAGAACGGAATCATCCCCGACCTTGAGTTTTCCTGCCCAGTGATTGCGGTTGTAATAAGTACTCGGCCGGGGCCAAAGCCCAATGACCGAGATCCGCCGAAGCCGACCATATCGACCATCCAACAACGCCTTTTTCAAGCTATGCGTCGCTTTCGTATAAAGATCTTGGAAGCCCACAGCGACAAAGCGGCCCGGCGCCGGTTTCGCCGAGGTAAGCGCCGTGATCTCAGCCAAGGATGCAGCCAAGGGCTTTTCCACCAGAACGCTTCCTTGCGCCTTGATGACAGCCAAGGTCATGGGCGCATGCAGATGAATCGGCGTGGGAATGCAGCAAACGTCAAACTTGCCCTGCTCGGCCAGCAACCACACCTCGAACGACGAATAAATGCGCACCCCGGCAGTGCGGAACCCAGCCAATAAGGCCTCGGGCGTATCGGGCATGGCTACAACTGAGACGACCTCCACCGCCTGCGCTTCGGCGATCTCGCTTAGCATCCGTAGGTGCGTTTGGGAGTAGCCGGTGACACCGATCACCGCCACGCGCGTAACACGGGGTAGTGGCGCAACGTCAGACGGATAGTTCATAACCGGAAGAATTGAAGTAGGGGGAATCATGTCGAAGTGATCATTGATGCCTTTACCGCGCCTTTCATTAAACAGCCATCAGTGCGCCTGACAAATCCGATTCATGGCCGGATGCGTCCCAACATCGGTTTCACGTGACTCACACTGAGGGGGAGCGTTAGTTCGGGGGCCACAGAAAACTCTAATCTGTATCCGCTCGAGCCCTTATCATTAACGCCCTTCCCCTTAACTTCGTCCAATCACAATGCCACGCGAAATTCTTTCCCTTGATCCCGACTGGCGCTTCCACCGCGGCGATCTCCCCTTCCCCAAACTCGTCAGCCACAGCGACTGCTACGGACACGCGAAGGCGGGGGCAGCCCGCGGCGCCGCTTCCCCCACCTTCGACGACAGCACCTGGCCGTTGGTCAACCTGCCCCATGATTGGGCCGTGGAGGAGCCATTTATTGAAACCGAATCGCTTTCCCAAGGCTTCCGCCCTCGCGGCATAGGCTGGTATCGGCGGCATTTCCGCCTCGACCCCGCCGATCGCGGACGCCACCTCGAGCTGCGCTTCGACGGAGCCGCGTCCCATTGCACGGTTTGGCTCAACGGCAATCTGGTGCATCGCAATCACTGCGGCTACACCGGCTGGACGGTCGACCTCACCCCTTTCGCTCGCTACGGCGAGGAGCCCAACACGCTCGCCATTCGCGTCGACGCTGAAACGATGGAAGGCTGGTGGTATGAAGGCGCCGGCCTTTATCGCCACACCTGGCTCGTCAAGCGTGACCGCACTCATGTGATCACCGACGGTATCTTCGCCAACCCCGTCCGGGACGCCAGCGGTAGCTGGTCGGTGCCGGTTGCTGTGACGGTCGGCAACACCGGTCGCCAGACCGAAACAGTGGACTTGCTCGTGCTGCTGCTCGATCCGCATGGCCATGAGCTCACCCGCTCGTCTGCATCGCTCAACATTGGCATCCTAAGCGAAGCCAGCGCGCACCTCCCCCTGCCGGTTGCCGACCCGCAACTTTGGCACGTCGACACCCCTGTACTTTACACCGTGCGCACCCTAGTTTGCCGCAACGGCGAAGTCGTGGACCAGGTCGATACCCGCTGCGGCTTCCGCACGCTCCGCTTCACCCCGGACGAGGGCTTCTTCCTAAACGACCGCCCGCTCAAGCTGCAAGGCGTGTGCTGCCATCAGGACCATGCCGGCGTCGGCGTCGCCTTGCCGGACGCGCTATGGGCTTGGCGTCTGCGCCAGTTGAAAAGCATAGGGGTGAACGCGTATCGCGTTGCGCACAACCCACCGTCGACCGAATTCCTCGACCTGTGCGACGAGCTCGGCATCCTGGTAATGGACGAGAATCGCCATTTTAATTGTGCTCACGAATACGTGGGACAGCTCGAGTGGCTGGTGCGCCGAGACCGCAATCACCCCTGCGTTTTCCTTTGGTCGGTATTCAACGAAGAGCCCATGCAGGGTTCCGAAATCGGCGTGGAGATGGTCCGGCGCTTAGTCGCGGTGGTAAAGCGACTCGATCCCACCCGCCCGGTCACCGCAGCTATGAATGGCGGCCTCTTCAGCCCGATCAATGTTTCCCAAGCGGTCGATGTCGTGGGGTTTAATTACCAAATCGAATTTTACGACCGCTTCCATGAAGCGAACCCCCACCTTTGCCTCACCTCCTCGGAGGACACCTCGGCCTTCATGACCCGCGGTGCCTATGAACGCGATCCGACGCGCCACATAATCGGCTCGCTCGACACCGAGGCAGCCCCCTGGGGCGCAACCCATCGGGACGCGTGGCGGGCGATCGCTGAACGTCAATACTTGGCCGGCGGCTTTGTCTGGACCGGCTTCGACTATCATGGCGAGCCTACGCCACACGCCTGGCCCACCAACTCGTCGTTCTTTGGTATTTTCGATCTGTGCGGCTTTCCCAAGCTCGCGGCACACATCCATCACGCCCATTGGACACCTCGCGACCAGGAAACGGTCCTCGAACTGGCCCCGCACTGGAACTGGGAGGGCCGAGAAGGCCAACTGATCCGGGTACTCGCGGTGACCAACGCGCCGAGCGCCGCCCTTTTCCTGAACGGCCAGACGCTCGGCCAGCGTAAGGTTGATCGTTTCGACTTCGCCTCGTGGGAAGTTCCCTACCAGTCAGGTCGCCTGGAGGTGATTGCGCTGGACGAAGCAGGCCGCGAACTGGCGCGCCGCCATGTTGATACCACAGGTGAACCTACGTCGCTCGAACTGATTCCGGACCGGACCGGCCTGCTTGGCGATGGGGTGGACTGCCAGCCGATCACCGTGCGCGCGCTTGATGCGCAGGGTCGCCCCGTGCCCACCGCAAACATCGCAGTGCGTTTCGAGCTCACCGGTCCGGGTACGATCATCGGCCTCGGCAATGGCGATCCGAACTGCCATGAGCCCGAAAAGGGCCATGAGCGCAGCCTCTTTAATGGGCTTGCACAGATCATCGTGCAAAGCGCACCGGGCTCAGCCGGGCCCCTCGCAGTGCGCGCCATCGCCCCAGGACTAAAGGCCGGTGAGCTCCGATTACAAATCGATGCCGCGCCCCAACCTGCCATCCAGTCGGCGGTCGACCCCGTGCTTTATCTGCAGAACTGGCGTATGTCGCCCGTCGCCGACACGCGCCTAGATCCCAACGTAAAGGTTGCAGATAATGACATGAATACGTGGCCAGGAATCCAGCCCGGTGAGCTACAGTCGTTTGTAGCGGGTGCCTTCGCTCTCTACCGCATTGTCTTCACCCCGTTTGTGTCGCACCAGCGCGAGGGCGCGCGCATCGCCTTCGCCCAAATCACCGGCGAAGCCGAAATCTGGCTGAACGGCACTCGGTTGGACGTGAAGAGCGACCCAGCACCCGCCCCTTACTCGGTGCCGTTGGCACCCGGCCAAGGTCCCAGGGAGCTGACAGTGCTGCTCCGGACCCAACGCGGGGTTCCCGCCGGCCTCAGCGGCCCCGTTGCGATCACCTGAATCCCCCCCCGGTGGCATCACCCAGCGAGGTGTGCCACCAAAACCAGCCAGTTCCGTTTGGCGGGGCGCGTCCTCAATTTACTAGGCAGAGCGTCTTCACGCTATCGCCCCTCGAAAACGGACTGAGCCCCCTTTTTCCTCCACGATGACCCTGCTTTCACGCTTCTTTCGCACGTTCGGCTGCCTCTGGCTTCTGGCTCTCACCGTGAGCGCCACCCAGCTACCCGAGACCGCCGTCCCCCAAGGTGGCACCGCTTTGATCCATCCGGCCCAATTTCGCGCCCGCGGCGAGCCCCAGACCTACGCCGCCACCTCGCGCGGGCCTGCGGAAAACCCCACCTGGGAAATTACCACGCTGCGCGACACCTCCCCGGCGTGGGCAATTCAGCTTTCCGCGCCCAGCACACGGCCCGTCGAGCGCGATGATGTCGCCTTGGTACGGTTCCGTGGCCGCCTGCTGCACACCCTGCAGGAGTCCGGCCAAGGCCGGGTCCGCCTCGTCGTCCAGGAAACCGGCGGCGCCTACGAGCGCAGCGGTATCCGCGCGCTGGACCTAACACGGGAATGGCAGGAGTTTTTCGTGCCGGTCCGCTTCCCCAAATCCTACGCCCCCGGGGAAGTCGGTTTATATTTTGAATTTGGTTACGCTGCCCAGACCGTCGAGATCGGCGAAATCTCTTTAATGCACTATGGCAAGCAGGTCACCTACGCGGATCTACCGCGAACTCGTGTCACCTATGTCGGCGCCGAGCCTGACGCCCGCTGGCGCCAAGATGCACTCGCCCGCATCGAGCAGATCCGCATGGGCGAACTCGCCGTCACCGTGACCGATACCGCCGGGCGACCGATTCCGGGCGCGACAGTCCGCATCCAGATGCAGCGCCACCATTTTGAATTCGGCACCGCCGTGAAACTGAAGCTGCTACTCGAGGACTCGCCGGACGCGGATCGATACCGCGACGTGTTGCTCGCATTGTTCAACGCGGCAGGGCCCGAAAACGACTTGAAGTGGCCGGCATGGTCCAAATCCCCGGAAAACCGGGAAAACACTGTGCAGGCGCTGCACTGGCTGCGAAGCCAAGGCCTGCCCGTCCGCGGCCATGTCCTAGCCTGGCCCGGCCGACGCTACCTGCCCAAAGACATCGTCGCCCTCTTCGGGACGGAGCGCCAAAACGAGATCCCCGCCCTTCTGCTCGCCCATATTCGCGATGTCATCACCGCCACCCAGGGCCTCCTCACAGAATGGGACGTACTCAACGAGCCCTACAGCAACCGCGATCTGATGGACTTGTTTGGCCCAGAGATCATGGCCGAATGGTTCAAGATCGCCCGCGCGCTCCTCGGTCCTGGCGTACCGCTCTACTTCAACGACTGGGGCAACCACGACCTTTACGGCGACCCCAACCACTTTCGGCATTTCATCGACACCGCCCGCTTTATTTTAGCCCAAGGCGGGCCGATCGACGGCTTGGGCTTGCAATGCCATATTGGAGGCATCCCCACCGCGCCAGAGACGCTGCTCAAAACCCTCGACGCCTATCAAAAGGAGCTTGGACTACCCGTACGCGCCACCGAGTTTGATTTCACCACCGACGATCCCTCGCTGCACGCCCAATACACCCGCGACTTCCTCATCGCTTACTTCAGCCACCCTAGCGTCGTCGGCATCCAGTATTGGGGTTTCTGGGAAAAGGCCCACTGGAAACCAGTCGCGTCGCTCTACAACGCCGACTGGAGCGAGCGCCCCGCCGGCACTGCCACCCGCCAGATGATTCGCGAGGTGTGGTGGACACACGCGGAAGGCCGAACGGATGATGCGGGCCGCTACTCAGTGCGGGGCTTTTACGGCACCTACACGATTGTCGCCACGCACAACGAAAGCAGATCCGAACGCACCTTAAGCCACCTGCCGGGCAACTCCCCGACCTCAATCACACTGTCCCTGCCCTGATCTGGCCTGATCTACTCGTATCTCCAAGCTATTGGCTAGTAGGCTGTAGCATTTAAAGTGTCGGATAATAGCTTGAACGTGGACGGGTGTCTGACTGATGCGGAGTTTTAACGCTAAGATCGCAAAGAACGCTAAGGAGTAGGGCCTAGGATCGGTCCTTTGCGGTCTTGGCGAACTTTGCGTTAAAATTCCGGTTCCGAACTCAGCACCTCCATCCGACACTTTGAATGCTACAGCCTACTGGGTAAATTATCTGGGGGTGTCGCCCGGCCAAGCCAAAGTCTCTGAGTAGGCATGGGCCGGAAGAGTTCGGGAGCTTGGATCAAGGGATTGGCCGGTCACGCAGAAGACAACCGCCGTGTGGGGGGACCTTCATAGCAATGCGTGTCCGTTTTATCGGTGCAGCACATGGGTGAATACTGGCCGTTTGCTTGCAGAACCAAAAAAGCCCCCTTAAAAACTCTACTTAGCTTAACCCCACTTCGGCCAAACTTATCATGCTAAGATACCTCAATAAGGGCAGTCGTCATTACGGATTTAGGGATATACACCCTCCAGATCACTGCCGTAGCGCTTGGGAGATCATGGTTCTGGAGCGGGGATCCTTGCGGCCTCGCCCGTACCAGGAAACGCCGCTGGCTATGGTAAAAGGCCCCGCAATGTGGATAATGCCAGCGGACAGCCGTCACTGTTGGGAAAGCCCACGCACGGAACCCTGCGAGGTCATGGTGTTTAATTTCGCCTGCATGCACCCTCTGATGGAAAACTGGATGTACGGCCAACGATTGGCCTGTATCAAACTCTCTGCACAGGATCTTGAGGAAATCATCGCCTTATATGACCGAGTATCGAAACACTTTCTGAATCCCAAACCTATCAGCGCCCTCGCCTACAACATAGCAATGCTGCAACTGGCGGAAGTCGCTCTTAGATCGAACCTCAAGTGCGAAAACGTCACCGATTACGATGTGGACAGCGAACGCGTTCTGCATGCCCTAGCGTGGCATCGAGAACACATGGCCGCAGGCATCAAGGTGGCAGATGTGGCCAAGGCGCTTCACCTCTCCCGAGGACATTTGCGTAGGATCTTCATGCGCGTCCGCAAGATGTCGCCAAAGGAAGCATTTGCTCACGAAAAGTTCGATGAGGCCTCGCGCCTCCTCTCCTTGGGCAACCTGACACTCAAGGAGGTCGCGGTTCGCTGCGGTTTCCAAGGCTTCAGCGAGTTTTATCGTTTCTTTAAACGCTGCTCCGGCCAAAGCCCGTCGACGTGGAAGTCAGGCCAGTTTTATGGTGATTTGATTAAAAACCAGCGGGCCTCCTCCAGCACGCAAGCGGAACAAGAAACCTAGCTTCACAACAGCCTACCCGTCCCGATACGGTCCGAGCCCCTTGGCGGCGATCGAAAGATCACCGAACGTGCCGAGCGCCCCATCGTGATCCCGATACATCCGGAAGCCCGCGTGATCAAAGTTGGTCGGCGCGTTCAATCACACGGCTTCCTATTTCGGGCTCAAGCGCTCTGGGATCGGCGGCGGCGCATCAGCACCCAGCAACCCATGAACACCCCTAAAATCGCCGCATAACTGGAGGGTTCTGGAATAGCTGAAGCTGTCAGCAGGGTGGCCTGCAGAAAGCTACCGGTGCCTCCATCGCTCACGACCTGTAAATTGCCGAAGCTGCTCGAGCTGAGGTTGTTCAATGCGGAACCAGCCACCGACATCATACCTTGCGTCCAGTGCACCAGATTAAAAGTCTGGCCGATGTCTGCTTCCGTGAAGGCCCCGACGGTATTGAATTCGAAAAGGGTGCTGCTGAAACTGGCAATGTCCGCCGCGGCGCCCGATCCGGTGATCTGCATCGTTGTGACGCCCACGTCCTTGTCGATCGTGAACGCCAGCGACGACCCGCTCGTCAGGACGATCGAGTTGGCCGAAAAGGAGGATCCGCCCGCATTACCGGTGATACCGATGCGCGCCGTGCCCGTACCATTTAGGATACCACTGGCTGTGAAGCTGCCACCGCTGAAATTGATCGTTCCGCTTGTCCCCGTGCTGTTACCGAGCATGAGGGTGCCAGAAGACGAAAAACTGCCGCCCGAGAGATTAAGCGTGCCGCTTCCGCCGTTGACGCCCGTCGTGCCGGAGGTGGTGTTATGACCAAAAACCATCGAACCGGCAGAGGTCAGGGTGCCCGCTGATTGGTTGATAATTCCCGTGCCGCCCTCTCCGCCGATACGGGCCGTCTGGCCGAAGTTGACCAATTGGGTGCTGCTTAACACCAATGATCCGCCGGACAGATTGAGCGTGCCCGCCGACGTCTGTCCGCGCCCTAAGTTTAACGAATTGGAGGTGCTCGACTGAGTCACGGTGCCGCCGGAAATGGTGAGCGTGCCCTTGGCCGTGGTCGTAGCGGTGGAAGTGGAGCCGACGTGAAGCGCGCCTTTAAAGTCAACCGTGCCCGAACTCACGGCCATCGTTGCCGTAGTGGCATTATTTCCTAGGTTGGCGTTGCCGTTGAGGGTGAGGCTGCCCCCTGCCACGGAGGTGCCATTGGAGCCGCTGTTGAGGGTGAGCTGGTTGCCAGTCAAGGAGCCCCCGGAGAGCACACTGAACCCACTGCCAGCATTCGATACATTGATCGAATTGCCTGTAAGCGTCGGTGCCGTCGCCGATATAAAACTCGTGGTTGAGTTGTTGATGGTCACCGTAACGGCGCCGCTGGGGACAGCACTGCCGCTCCAATTCGAGCCGGTGTTCCAATCCGCTAGATTCGCTCCGCTCCAGGTTTGCGCGAACGCGAGATGGGATAGACCGAATGAGGAGAGTGAAAGAAGCAAAGCAGCCGGTTTTTTCAGGTGCAGGGGAAGCGTAGTTTTCATGATGGGATTAGGTGCAGAGGGATGACTCTGCGATGAATCCGACAGTGGGCAGGACGGCAGACGCGACCAGCTCACGCCGATAGCAAAACTGCGCGTAATCATTGCCGAATGCTCCCCGTTCGGGGCTACGGAGCAGGGATCGGACACGGGCATCCCAGCGAGGGAAAACACCTAAGGCGACGGCGCGCGTTCGCGTTGTGCGTTTCGGCCATGTTTTCAGGCGAACCCATTTGCTAAATTCGATTGTTCGGCGAGTCGGACCGCGTCCCCCTTATGCCTACTTCTTATGTTCTGCCCACCCCTCCGCACTCATCGAGACACCCCATTCCCGGCTGACGTCATGCGGAACCGGAGCACGCCCGGTCCCACGACAAAGCCCGTCCGATTTGCCCCCTCGTCGCGCTGGCTGCTTGTAGTGATGACCGAGGCCTTATTTCATTCGGGTCGGTCTTTACCGGCCGCCGTGCCCGCAGCGGGCTGTCACTTATTTTGATTCGATCCGCTTGGGCCGGACCGGTGCGGAGCTGAAGGAAGACCAGGGCGCGCGCGGCCCCCCTTTTCCGCAGATTCTGGAATAGCTGAAGCTGTCAGCAGGGTGGCCTGCAGAAAGCTACCGGTGCCTCCATCGCTCACGACCTGCAAATTGCCGAAGCTGGTCGAGCCGAGGTTTTTCAAAGCGGAGCCCGTCACCGACATCATACCGTTCGTCCAGTGCACCAGATTAAAAGTCTGACCGATGTCTGCTTCCGTGAAGGCCCCGACGGTATTGAATTCGAAAAGGGTGCTGCTGAAACTGGCAATGTCCGCCGCGGTGCCCGACCCAGTGATCTGTATCGTACGTATACCCAAGTTTTTTTCGATCGTAAATGCCAGCGAGGCCCCGCTCGTCAGGACGATCGAGGTGGCCGAAAAAGATGATCCGCCCGCATTACCGGTGATACCGATGCGCCCCGTGCCCGTACCATTTAGGATGTTGATAGCGGTGAAGCTACCGCCGCTGAAATTGATCTTACCGCTTGTCCCGGTGTTGTTCCCCAGCATCAGGGTGCCAGAAGACGAAAAACTGCCGCCCGAGAGATTAAGCGTGCCGCTGCCGCCGTTGGCGCCGATCGTGCCGGAGTTGGCGTTATGACCAAAAACCATCGAACCGGCAGCGGTCAGCGAGCCCGCCGATTGGTTGATAATTCCCGTGCCGCCCTCTACGCCGATACGAGTCGTCTGGCCGAAGTTGACCAATTCGCTGTTGCTTAAAGCCAATGATCCCCCCGAAAGATTCAGCGTTCCCTCCGAAGCGTTTCCGCGCCCTAAGATTAACGCATGGACGATGCTCGACTGACTCACGGTGCCGCCGGAAATGGTGAGCGTGCCCTTGGCCGTGGACGAAGCGGTGGAAGTGGAGCCGATGTAAAGCGCGGCTTTAAAGTCAACCTCGCCCGAACTAACGGCCATCATTGCCGTAGTGGCATTGTTTCCTAGGTTCGCGTTGGCGTTGAGGATGAGTCTGCCCCCTGCCACGGAGGTACCATTGGAGCCGCTGCTGAGGGTGAGCTGGTTGCCAGTCAAAGAGCCCCCGGCGAGCACACTGAACCCACTGCCGGCATTCGATACATTGATCGATTTGACTGTAAGCGTCGGTGCCTTCGCTGAAATCAAACTCGTGGTCTGGTTGTTGATTGTCACCGTAACTTCACCGCTGGGGACCGCATTGCCGCTCCAATTCGAGCCGGTGTTCCAATCCGCTCGATTTCCTCCGCTCCAAGTGGTTTGCGCCAAAGCGAGATGGGAGAGACCGAATGAGGCGAGTGAAAGAAGTAAAGCAGACGGTTTTTTCAGGTGCAGGGGAAGCGTAGTTTTCATGATGGGATTAGGTGCAGAGGGATGACTCTGCGATGAATTCGACAGTGCGCAGGACAGGCAGAGGCGACCAGTTCACGCCGATAGCCAAACCGCGCGCAATCATTTCCGAATGCTCCCTGACCGGGGCTACGGAGCAGGGATCGGACACGGGCATCCCAGCGAGGGAAAACACCTAAGGCGACGGCGCGCGTTCGCGTTGTGCGTTTCGGCCATGTTTTCAGGCGAACCCATTTGCTAAATTCGATTGT
>JBILJE010000219.1:0-5519 GCA_044377395.1 Rariglobus sp.
CTCATTGATAAAGAGGATCGGCTGCTGGGTATTGAGCGATCCGAGACGGTGGTGGTCGATGATTTCGACAATGGTCACCTGGTCGGCGCCGCTCACCGCTTGCGTCATTTCATTGTGGTCGACGAGCACGAGGCGGGTTTTAACCGGCTTGAGCACATCGGTGCGGGTGAGGATGCCCTGTAGTTTACCTTCGTCGTCGACGACCATGTAGGAGGGGATCGTCGAGGTGGATAATTTCTTGCGCAACTCGCCAATGCGCAGGTCGGCACTGAGCGAGGCGAACTTGCGGTCGACGAGTCGCTCTAGCGTGGTGGCGCTGCGTATGATCCAGGCTGTGGTGGCTGAATCGTAGGGGCTCACCATGAGGGAAACGCCGGCGGTTTTAGCCGCGAGGATAACATCGGCATCGACGGGTAGGTTGCCGGTGACGACGAGCACGCGCACGCCCAGAACAATGGAGCGCTGCTGGATGTCGCGGCGGTCACCCACAATGATGATGGTCTTGTTAAAGGGAATGCCTTCGCCGGCGGAAACCGTGCCGAAGGACTTTACGTCCATGGCGCCGACACGCACGAAGAGTTCCTCGGCAAAATCAGGGCGGTCGATGTGGATGGTCTCGGCCTTGAGGGCGCGGGAGATGTTGGCCAAAGAGGTGAACACCTTGCGCATCTCGCGCGGCTCGCGGAGTTGGGGGACGAAAAAACTACCGAGCTGGAATACGGAGACCGCGCCGATGACGCGGTTGTCCTCGGTGACCACGGGCAGGGTGCGCACATCGTGCTGGTCGATGAGTTCGAGGGCCTCGGCGCAGGTGGCGGTTTGGCAAACCGAGATGACGTCGCGCACCATCAGGTCACGCACGCGTGGGGTGACATCACTGATGTAAACCGGCAGAGGTTGGTGGAAGCGGGTGAGGATGGTGTCGATGCGGGCGTTGGAATTGCCGCAGCGCGCGGGGGTGTAACCGCTCTCGCCCTTGGCCTCCTTGTAGGAAGCATAGGCGATGGCCGCGCAAATGGAGTCAGCATCGGGGTTTTTGTGGCCGATGATGTAGGTGGGGTTGGCGGTGGGCGCGGTGCTCATGCTTAAGAAATGGGAGATATTGAGTGATTGTGACGTGGTAACACGGCAAGTAGACTTTACGTTTTTTTGGGGTGATGGAGGGCTGGCGTTGTTTTGTCGTTGGGCCAAAAAAAGACCCGACCTTGCGGGTCGGGTCTGAGTGCGGCTTTACCGCGCAAGGAATTAGCTGCCGGAGGCGGAGGCGGAGGCACCGGTGCCACCCGAGGCATCCTCTTCAATGAAGCGAACGTTCGCCTTTCTGGAACTGACCGTTTGGGTGATCACGTTAGTCTGGCTTCCGTTCGAATTGATCAGTTCACCGGAAGCGCCTGATCCGAGATTCTTGTACTGTGAAACGTTGCCGCCGATGAAGACGACGTAACCGCCATCAGCCTTGTAGGTGCCGCTGGTCTCACTCCATTTTCCGTCCGAGGAACTCGCGATACCGCGGGTGTAGGCGATCGGTGTATTCGGCGAGTAATTGGTGTTCAGGCCTACCACGTAGCCAAAGGCGCAATTCACGTCATTAAAGGAGTCGGATAAACCGGTCTTTGCGACATTCAACACGTTGCCCACGTTGACGTTTTCATTTTCCTTGGAGGTGGTGTCATCGGCTTTCGAGACCCACATTTTGCCGGACTCTAAGCCGCCGGAAACGGCGAGCGCTGCGGCGACCAGTTTGACATTAGCCGAAGTGCCACCACTCGAAGCATTCGATCCGAGATTGGATCCCGTACCAAGAGTGTTAGATGGCAGTTGGTCTTTGTTTGAAGTGGCGTAAATGAGCGACGATTGGCCGATTTGGCGCAGGTTGGCCGAGTCAGCGGCTTTCTTGGCATTCTTTAATACCGTGCCAGTGGCAGGAATGACGATACCGGCAAGAATACCGATGATGGCGATAACGGTCAAAAGCTCGATCAGGGTAAACGCTGCGGTGGAACGACGGGTAGTTTTAAGCATGGGGAATGATCAGAAGGGTAGTTGAACTGGGTATGACAAAGAGTTGCGCGCGGAGTTGCGGGGACTCAAGAAGAAATTCCCCCCGAGGCTGGACAAAATCGGGCGAGGCTTTCTACGCTACGCGCCAATGAAAATTTACCTCGATGGGAAATTCGTGGACGAGTCTGAAGCCAAGGTCTCCGTGTTCGATCACGGCCTTCTTTATGGCGACGGTATTTTTGAGGGCATCCGCCTTTATGGTGGCAACGTGTTCCGCCTCGAAGAGCATCTCGAGCGCTTGGAGTATTCCGCCAAGGCTCTGCTCCTCAAGATGCCGTGGTCGCGCAAGGAAATCTCCGATGCCACCCTCGAAACCTGCCGCCAGAACGGCCTGACCGACGGCTACATCCGCTTGGTCGTAACCCGCGGTGTGGGTGACCTCGGTCTGTCGCCTTGGCTGTGCCCGGTGCCCTCGATCTTTATTATCGCCAGCAAGATCGCGCTTTATCCCGCCGAGCATTACACCACCGGTTTGTCTATCGTGACGGTGGCTACTCGCCGAATCAACTCCGCCGCGCTACCGCCAGCGGTTAAGTCGCTCAATTACCTGAACAACATCCTCGCCAAGATCGAGGCCCGCCAGGCCGGTGCCTTGGAGGCGATCATGCTCAACGATCAGGGCTACGTGGCCGAGTGCACCGGTGACAATATCTTCATTGTACACAAGGGCTGCATCATTACCCCCGCCGCTTCGCAGGGAGCGCTTAAGGGCATCACCCGCTCGGCCATTGTGGACATCGCCGCCGAACTTGGAATCCCGCTGCGCGAGGCCGACATGACGCGCTACGATGTGTGGAATGCCGATGAATGCTTCCTCACTGGCACCGCAGCCGAGGTCATTCCGGTGATCAAGTTGGACGGTCGCGAGATTGGTACGGCCAAGCCGGGTCCGATCACCTTGCGCGTTCTAGAGGCGTTCCGTCGCCGCGTTCTGGTCGAGGGCACACGTCTTTGATCGGCACCCAGTCCAGCCCTAAACCGCGCAGCCTGCGGCCGGTTGACTCCGGCCCAGGTATTGTCGTTGGGGGGCTTGGGACCCTCGGTTTCAGCGGTGAGTTAGCCGAGGTAGGCTGGACGTTTTTTCGCCCGTTGAGGCATTGCGCAGGCGCGGGCGAGTTGACTTGGCACGTGGAGCGCAAGGATTAAAACTTTAACTATTTAGCTTATTTTATCCGCATTCGGCTTAAATTCTACGACATCGAGTCGAAGTTCTGTTTAGAAGTGATAACCTATTCTCATGGCCAGCCCGCTTAAATGTGATCTTTGCGCTAATCCCGCTACCGTGCATCTCACGCAAATCGTGAACAATAAGGTGCATAAGGTGGACCTGTGCGAAGCGTGCGCCCAAGCCAAGGGCGTGACAGACCCCAGCGGCTTCTCGCTCGCCGATCTGCTGTTGAAGGCCTCGCTCAACCCCGAGGCTCCGACAGCGGGTATGAAGTGTGAGCAGTGTGGGTTTACCCAGAACGACTTCAAGAAGCTCGGCCGCTTTGGCTGCCCGCAGTGTTATTCAACCTTTTCAGCCTTGGTTGATCCTATGCTCGATAACATGCACAAAGGCACGGCCCACGCCGGAAAAATCCCCGAGCGGGCGCTGGAACGTAAGTCCATCTACGAACGCATCACGGAGCTTGAGGCCAGCCTGGACAAGGCGGTGAAGTCGGAGCTTTACGAGGATGCCGCCCGTTTCCGCGATGAAATCAATCAGCTCAAGCAGGCCTTCGAACACCCGAAGAGCGCCCTATAATCCGATGACTATCGCCTCCCTTTTAGCCACTCCGTCTGAGCTCACCGATACGGCGAGCAGCAAATCGGCTGTCGTGCTGATGACGCGGATTCGCTTGGCGCGTAATCTTGCCGGCAAGCCCTTTCCTGGCTGGGCTCGCGAGGCCCAGCGCGCTGAAGTCCTCGCCGCCTGCCAAGAGGCGTTGCTGGCCAGTACGCCGATGAAGCGCGGGGCGCACGCCGCCGTCGCTGAGCTTACCGAGTTGGAAAAGCAGATGCTGGTGGAACGCCACCTCATCTCCCGCGAGCTCAGTGGTTCGCCCGCCGGTTCCGGCGTGGTCATCAACAAGGATCAGACCGTCTCGGTGATGATCAACGAGGAGGACCACCTGCGCATTCAGGTTCTGCGGTCCGGCTTTCAGCTCAAAAAAGCGTGGAATTTCATCAACGCCCTCGACTCCGAATTGGAGTCGCGCCTCGACTACGCCTTTTCGCCGCGACTGGGCTACCTCACCGCTTGCCCCACCAATCTGGGCACCGGCATGCGCGCCTCGGCCATGATGCACCTGCCGGCGCTCGTCATCGCCGGCCAGATGGAGAAGATCGTGCGCGCGGTTAATCAACTCGGCATGGTGGTGCGCGGGCTGTTTGGCGAAGGCTCTGACGCCAGCGGGAGCATTTTCCAGATTTCTAACCAGACCACGCTGGGTGAATCCGAGGAGGCGATCATCAAGCGCCTCGGCAGTGTGTTGGAGTCCATCATCGAGCATGAGCTCAACGCTCGGGCCAAGCTGCTGGAGACCGACGCCACCAAGCTCTTTGATAAAATCGGTCGCGCCTACGGCATTCTGCAAAACAGCCACCAGCTTACCTCGACTGAGGCGATGAATTTGCTCTCGTTGTTGCGCTTGGGCATAGATCTCGGTGTGTTTCCGGCTGACGGACGCGCGATCATCGACCGGCTCTTTATCGAGTCGCAGCCGGGCCACATTCAGCGCAGTGCCCAACATGACTTGGAGTCGAATCAGCGGGACATCCTCCGCGCTGAACGCCTCCGCAATGAGTTCGCCCAGTTCGCCAAGCCCAATTTCACGATTAACGGACAGAATTAACCCATAACTCCCCCCTCCCTATGGAACCCATGAATAACTTCACCCCTCGCGCGCAACAGGTCCTCGCACTGGCGCGCAAAGAAGCTGACCGCTTTCACCATAATTACGTGGGCACCGAGCATCTTTTGCTGGGTTTGATCAAGTTGGGTCAAGGTGTGGCTGTCAGCGTTTTGCAGAAGATGGGCCTCGACTTGGAGACGGTTCGTAACGCCGTTGAAAAACAGGTCGGCATCGGCCAGGAAACCAAAACACAGGGAAGCATCCCTTACACGCCGAGGGTGAAAAAGGTCCTCGCGCTTGCCGGCAAAGAAGCCAAGGCGCTTAACCACTCCTATGTGGGCACCGAGCACATCCTTCTCGGCCTGCTGCGCGAGGGTGAAGGTGTGGCTGCACGGGTCCTCAAGACCCTTGACGTCGACATCGAGCGCACGCGTAACGAAATCCTGCGCGAGCTTGATCCGCAATTTTCCGGCAACGAAAGCGAGTCCGGTTCCGGTGGCAGTAGCCCAGGTGAAGAGGCCTCGGCCGGAGCTGCCCAGCGTGGGGCGGCAGGCGAGGAAGGTGGCAAAAAGGATGTCAAAACGCCCGCTCTCAAAGCCTTTGGTCGCGACCTCACCGAGT
>JBILJE010000220.1:0-5508 GCA_044377395.1 Rariglobus sp.
CTTTGCGTTAAAAATGCCGGTCTTTCCTCAGGCGGTTTTGCGGCGCTTGTTGGCGAAGGCGAAGAGGTGGATGCCGAACTGGATGCTCAGGCCCAAGCCCATCATGATGCAGGCAATGTAGGGCAGTAACCAGCTGGGGTTGCGCACCACTTGCAGGATCGTGGTGGTGTCGTTGTTATCAAAACCCGCCTGATAAAAGGTCAGGCCGTCGTAGCGCAGCGGGTTGTTCATGTAGATGAGCGTTTCGCGGTCAGTGCTGCCGTCCTCGGAGTGAAGGCGCACTTTGCTGGCGAAGTTTTTGGGGATTTCGGTGCCCATGTAGCGGTCATGGGAAAACTTCAGCAGGGTGAGTGAGTAGGGTTTGTAGGCGCGGGTGGGGCGTAGCGCCATGCGGAAGGTCCGTCCGGCGTAGTCAAAGACCTGTGGCTGAACCAGCATACTCGAAACCACCCAGGTGCCCAGCGAGGCGTTGGCCGGGCCGATCAACTCGACCACGGCCGTGGGCAGGTTGCGCTCGTTCTGTTTGTAGGTCATCGCCATGGGCATAACCACCAGTTTGGCCCCGATGTCGCGGGTAGCCGGCGGCGGCGTGCTGACGTTGGGCAATTGTTCGCGCATCTGAATCGTGGCATTCGGGTAGTAGCTGCGGGAGACCACACGGAAGGGCAGGCGCTCGTGTTGGATAGGCTCTTTTTTAAGCAGGTGTTCGGCGGGTATGGCGACCACTTGGTCCCACTGCGGGTCGGTGACGTCGATGATGGCCAGCTCGTTGTCCCGGTAGCTTTCCGAGTAGTTGCGCGTCTGCCCTTGATCGAGGCGCAGCTGAAACTCTTCCTGCCACAGGCCGGTGAGTAGTTCGCCCACGAGCAAAATGATCAGGCCGGCGTGAGTGAGGAAAATGCCCGACTTTTTCCAGCTAAACTTGAAGCGGTACAGGTGCGAGGCGACCAGGTTGAGCAGGAGCAGGCCGCCGATAAAGTAGCCGCCCGGAAACACCGGCACGGGGAAACCTTTGATGTCCCAGAGCACAAAAAAGGTGCGGAAATATTTCTCCTGCACCGCCCAAATGCCCAGGTTTACCTGGTCGAGGGTGGCCGCGAAGATCAGCACGATCGACAGGGCCAGCAGGACGACCGTCACCTGCAAGGAGGTGAAAAATTTCACGAACGAATTCCAGATGTCGTGCATGGCTTAGTTGGTTTTGATGGTTTGCAGAAAGCCGAGGAAATCGGCTTTTTTGGCGGCCACAAAGGCGTCTGGACCGGTTAACTTGAAGAACCAGGTTGAGCCCTTGACCGGCACGATTGCGCCGAGAACGCGTTTACGCTCGGGGGCCTCAGGGCCGACCAGTTCGACCAGTTCCACGTGGAGGGTGTTGATGTCGAGGTGGGTCAAGGTGCTGTGCAAGGCTGCGGCATCGACGGGGGGGAGTTGGAGCTGGCCGCGCCAGCGGTTCACGTTGGCAAGCAGGCCGCCGACGTCACCAGGGAATGCCGTGACGGCGAGTTCGGCCTGTTCGCTGGCGGAGGCACCTGTGAGGATGAAGGTGGCCTTGCGCATGGCGGAGGCGGGGCGTGTTTGCCAGGCGGCGGGGGCAGTCCAAGAGAGATCGGCGCCGCTGGCAGTGGGGACGGCCGTGGAGGCCATATCGGTGCCTGCGGGAGCGGCGGCGGGGCCAGTGGCGGGAGCCGGGGCGGCACTGGAGTTAACCGGCGGAATGCCCAGGCCGGCGTGGGGATCGTCCGCCGGCGTGGGCGTGGCGGCAGCTGCAGGGGGGCCTGCCTCCTTGGGGGTTTTATAGGTGACGATCTTGGCTTCGCGGCAGGCCGAGGTGGTCAGTAGCACCACGCAAACCGGAATAAAGTGGAGGAGACGTGACGACATAAGTAGCACGATTCCGTGGTGCGCTGGAAAAACTGCAAACCAAACTATTTGGAGACTAATCGCCAACCTTGAGCTTTGCGGGTGGAGTTGCACAGTCGGCCGCCATGCAATTGTTACCCTTAGGAGATAGCGCCATTTTGGTGGTGCTCACCGCGAAAACCCATGCTGCCGCTTTGGAGTTGGTGGAGCGTTTGGCTTGGGCCTTGAACAATGATCCGCTGGTGGGTGTTTCCGACATCGTGCCTGCGTACACCACGGTGGTGGTGCATTATGATCCGGCTAAAGTGCCCCCTGGGCCAGGCACTCCCTTTGAACGCGTGCAGCGGTGGGTACAGGCCGCGCCCTCCATGCCCTTGGCGATGAAACGCCCGGCTGCGCGTGAGGTGGTCATTCCGGTGTGTTATGGCGGCGAATATGGGCCGGACTTGGCTGCTGTTGCACAACATACGCGGTTAACTGAAGCCGAGGTCATCCGTCTGCATGCCAAGGTCGTTTACCGCGTCGCTGCGGTGGGCTTTTCGCCCGGCTTTCCCTACCTGCTGGGAATGGAACCAAAACTGGCGACGCCGCGTTTGCCCACGCCGCGTATGGCGGTGCCAGCGGGCAGCGTGGGGATCGGCGGGGTGCAAACCGGCGTTTATCCCTCGGCCACTCCCGGCGGTTGGGTATTGATCGGGCGTACTCCGGCGCGCCTGTTCCGGCCCGATGACGAGGCTGAGCCCACGTTGTTGAAAATGGGCGACACCGTTAAATTTACCGTAATCACATCCCAGCAGGCCGCGAAACAGATGGAGCGGGTCGCGCCCTTAATCACCCCGAAGGTTTCCAAACAATCCGCCGCCTTTGAGGTGATCAAGGCAGGTATGTTGACCACGGTGCAAGATCTCGGCCGCCCCGGGCGCCAGCACCAGGGAATACCAGTCGGCGGACCGATGGATCGTACGGCCGCCCGCGTAGCGAACGTGCTGCTCGGCAATGACGAAAATGAGCCGCTGCTGGAACTCACGGTCAACGGGCCCGAGTTGCTGTTTTTGCGCGACAGCTGGATCGCGGTCACCGGCGCGGAAGTCCGCGGTGTGCCGGGTTGGCGGCCATGGAAGGTGGACGCGGGGCAAATCGTTTCGTTTACCGAATTGGTGCGCGGTGCCCGGGCCTACCTGGCGATTGCGGGCGGCTTGGAGGTGGCGCGGGTTCTGGGCGGCACGGGCACAATGTTAAGCACGGTCGTGGGCGGCTGGAACGGTCGGGCGCTGAAAACTGGCGACCGTCTTGGGGTGCGCCCGGGGATATTGGAATTGGAGGGACGCTGGAGCGCCTCGGCGGAGTTTCGCGCCACAAGTGCAGGCGAGGTCACGGTGCGTTTCATCGCCGGCCCGCAATGGGCGTGGTTTTCATCAGCGAGCCGTCGGGCGCTTTTGACCGAGGCCTTTAAAATCACGGCCAAGTCGGATCGTATGGGACTGCGCTTGAGCGGGCCTGAATTGGGGTTGGATTCAGTGTCACGAGAACTGTTATCGGAGGGTATCGTATTTGGCTCGGTGCAAGTGCCGCCCGATGGCCGGCCAATCGTGCTCATGGCTGATCGGCAGACGGTCGGCGGTTACCCTAAAATCGCGCAAGTGATCTCAGTGGATTTGGCCAAGCTGGCGCAGGCGCGCACGGGCGACACGGTGAGGTTTCAAGAGGCGACTTTGGAGGAGGCGCAGGCTCTGTACCTTGAGCAGGAGCAGTCCCTGGCGATGCTGGCGGCGGGTGTGCGTGCTAAGGTCAAACGGTCCTGACGATGGCTGCGGTGATCGACCTGAATTGCGACCTCGGTGAAGGCGGGGGCGCTGATGCGGCGCTGATGCCGTTGATCACCTCGGCCAATATCGCTTGTGGCGCCCACGCCGGTGACACCGCCACGATGCGGGCCACAGTGCGCTCGGCGATGCTTCACGGTGTGGCCATTGGGGCGCATCCGGGCTTTGCAGATCGGGAGTTTTTTGGTCGGCGTGAGCTGGCTTTGCCTCCGACCGAAATCGGCGCGCTGGTTTACGCGCAAGTCGCTGAATTACGTGTGATCGCCCTCAACGAGGGAGCTCTGCTCACGCATGTGAAGCCGCATGGGGCGTTGTATAATTTAGCTGCTCGTGATGTTGCGGTAGCCGCTGCCGTGGCCGAGGCGGTGGCTCGGGTGGATTCTAGCCTGTGGCTTTACGGACTGGCGGGAGGGAAGCTGCTAGCAGCGGGTCGTTCTCACGGCCTTCGTGTGGCGGCGGAGGTGTTTGCCGACCGCACTTATCAGGCCGATGGCTCGCTCACGCCTCGCGATCGTGCTCGCGCGGTGATCGCTAACACAGGCGATGCGGTCAATCAGGTGCTGCGCCTGCTCCGAGAGGGGCGGGTGCTAGCGGTTACGGGCGAGGAGGTGATGATGGAGGCCGACACTGTTTGCCTGCATGGCGACGGGCCGGGCGCGGCGGTATTCGCGCTCGGGTTACGCACGGCTTTGCTTGCAGAAGGCGTGCAGTTGCGCGCGTTGGTTTAGGCTGACGGAGCAGCTGCTGCAGGCTTTCGCATGCTGAGCCAGATCATCAGTACCCCGCTGCCGATCAGAAAAATCGAGTAAAACGATCCCCGGCTCAGTCCAAGAATGGGCGAAATGCCGGCGTCGGGTTCGCGGAACATTTCGCCGATCATGCGCACGCCGGCGTAGACGACGAGGAATTCACCGGCCATGCGCCCGGGGTGGCGTTTTGCGACATCAGTGCGCCAGAAGCGCCATTGCATCAACGCGAGCATCAGGGCGCCCTCCAAAGCAGCTTCATAAAGCTGCGACGGGTGGCGGGGCGGTATGAGGGCCAGCGGTAGGCCGCTCGTGTCGCTGTCAGGGAAAATCACCGCCCAGGGTACGTCGGTGGTTTTCCCCCAAAGCTCGCCGTTGATGAAATTGGCAATGCGCCCCAGTAACAGCCCGAGGCCGGTGACCGAAGCGATTAAATCGGCCAAGTGGAAGAAATGAATGCGCTGGCGGTGGGCGAACCAGGCGATCGCCATGGCTACCCCGATGAAGCCTCCATGGCTGGCCATGCCGCCTTGCCAGATTTTAAACAAAGCCAGTGGGTCGGTGCCCAACGCGCGCCAGCCCTCATAAAGAAAAAAAGAGCCCAGCCGGCCGCCGACCATCACGCCGATGACCAGCGCGATGATGAAGTCGGGCACCAGTGCGGAGGGCAATCGGGAACGGCCGGCTCGGGCATAGGTGTGCAACATAAGTCCGCCTCCAACAAAGCCCAGCAAGTACGCCAAACCGTAATAACGGATGCCGATGGTATCGGTGAATTGAACAACAAACGGACTCAGGTTGTGGACCCAGTAGGCGAGGAACATGGCGAAGGGGCGCTGCGGATTTTTGGGAGCAGCTGAAGCTACTCTGGATAGGTTAATCGACCTAAGGCGGCCTGAGGAGTCGAGGAGTTTAATGTTTCCGCTCGTTGTGTGGGTTATTCCCCTTGACCGCAGTTTAATGCAGAAAATAGGGTGTTGGGGTTTTCGTCCCCTTTCTTACCCTATGAAAATCCGATCCCTTCTTCCGGCCGCTTTGGTCGGGTGTGTTCTCATCACTGCTTCCGGTTGCGCGGT
>JBILJE010000221.1:0-5507 GCA_044377395.1 Rariglobus sp.
GGCCCCGTCCGGAGCGGTCTTCATAACGGCGATGACCTGCTGGCCGGGGATGTAGAGTACACCTTGGCCGGGCGCGTCTTGGTGGATCAGTTGCCCACCGCGGAACACCTGCACCGCAAACGGAGCCAGGCCGACCTGGATCGTCAAGGTGCCGGTCTGGATTTGCAGGGTTTGGGCGTTGGGCTGGTGGGTGGAGATCTTCAGGAAAGGCAGACCGATGTCGCGGTTAACGACCGCCGTGGACGTCTCGGTGGCGTAGGTGGCCCCGGGCGTGGGGTTAAAACGCAGGCGGTAGGCGGACGGCCCAAGGATCTCGATGTAGAGGGAGTAAGCGGCGTTTTGGCCAAACTTGAAGGTGAACCGGCGGCCGGTGGCGTCGGGCGACCACGAGGCGATGTTACCCACGGTGCTCCAGCCGGAGTTGTTGGGCGTGAAGCCGTTGACGGCGACAAAGGGAAAGGAAGTGCTCATTGAATGAAAGTCGTTGTTAAATTGATTGTTAACGCACCGGTTACTGGGTCGGGCAGAGCTTCTGATTGTTCGGGATCAGGACTGTGGAAATGTCCACCGTGGGTTCGCTGCCCGTGTAAGGCGCGGATTGGGCGCGGAGCTGCAGCAACCAGGAATAATCGGCGTCGCCCATGAGGCCGCGAACGGCGTTCTGGCCGAAGATCGGCACGCGGTATTTCATGCCATCGACGGTTTGGGTGACGTAGCGGCCGTACGGGTCTTTTTTGAAGCCAACGCAGGCACCGGCCGAGAAGTGGCAACCCGCGCAGCTTTCGGTGGCAAACACGATGTTGGGATCGGCGAGCAGACCGGCGGGAAGGCGGTAGTCGTCGGCGACGGGACCGGCGGGCTGGTTACCATTTTGGAAGAACGTTTCCATCGTGGTGTTAACGAGATAAACCGGCACGACCTTGCCGGGAATCTTGTAAACAATGCTCTCGGTGGAGGACGGCAGGATGCGGCCGTCAGGCTGCGTGGCTACGCCGTTGGTGAAGCCGGGGAAGGACGGGGCGGCCGGCCACTGGGTGCCGATCAACTCGTAGTACTGGAACACGGAGCCGAGGTTTTTTAGTGCGGCTTGCACCTCGGCGTTAAGCGCAGCGGTGGCCTTGGGTATCGGCAAAACCATGGTGGCCTGCGTGGGATTGGTGGTGAGCGACTCATCCCACGAGGTGTTAACGGACGGGCCGTCGCTCTTGCCGGTCGCCGGGTTGTACTGGGCGACGGGAGCGGCGTTCTTCGGTGCGAGGGTGTTGACCGGAATGGTCGGGTTGTCGGTGTTGAAGAACGTCGGGCGACGGGACCGGCCCTTAGCATCCTTTTCTAAATTATTGGTGTTGGTGTTATCCACCTGCTCAAAGGTCGCCCAGATCCAGGTCGGCGAGGATTCAGTGCGAACGGCAATATGCATGCCGACCAGACCGAAGTCTGCGGAATAGGTCGCTCCGGTGAGGGGCACGACACGCGCCTTACGCACGAGAAAACGAGTGCGGTCATCCGCTTCGCTCATCTGCTTCCAGGACATTTTGATCTCCATGGCACCGTACTTGGAGGTGCCCTTGTTGGAGGGGAAGGAGATCTGTTTTTTGGCGGTGTAGGCGGCTTGGCCCTCAAGATTGTAGAGCTTGTTTTCGACGAGGTAGTCGAACTCCACCTTGTTCATGGCGGCCTGGTAGCGCACCCATTTGCCCTGTTGGTCGACCATCGGGCCGGTGAAGGCCTGCAGGCTGCCGCTGGCGCCACCAAGAACCGGAATCTGATAATCACCGTCGCCGGCGTTCTTTTTATCGTGTGGTGTGCCGATCGACATGCCGCTCATCCAGAACGCTTTATCCTGACTGGCCGCCACGGCGTCCTTCCACGAGGCCGGTGCCGCGCCGTTTTTCAGGTAAACCTGACCGGCATCGACATAATACTCCCAGACGCGCGGGGTTTGGGCGTCCGCCAAAGTGAGCTGACGGTTGGGCTGGCCATCGGCCAACGCAGGCCAATTAAGTGCGATAAAGGACTGCCATGAAAAGACATCAAACAGGCGCTGAGCGGGCGGAATGTTCTCATCGGCAATGGTGAACGGCGGATTCTTCTTGGACGGCGTTTCGCTCAAAGCTCGCAACGCCTCGATGTTGACGTCGTAAGGCAAATCAGGGCTGAGGACAGCCGGGAGATGCAGGTGCGCGTCCCGCGTGGAGTCATCGGCCGCCGATACGGAGGCGACGAGGGAAACGGCAGCGGCCAGCGCCACCGTGAAATAAGGGACCGCCGAGAGTACGACCACGTTACGTTTTTTATTCATAATTAAATCCAGCGACTAAGTTATATATAAACCTGCAACAAAGTGCTTTGAGTTATAATTTCCGGCCCAATCAACGGGTTAAAACCAAACGCCCCCCCCGGCGAATCGACGCGCCCAGGACCGGGTGTGCCCCGAACCGATAACTGAAACGAATACAGTGCATGCGCCCGACTTACAGTGACGCTGTCTTACAGCGCAAGCCACAAAGCAGCCCGAAGCCCAATTGTAACCCGCCAGCGGCGATCGCCCCAAATAAGGCCGATAGCCCCAACACCACCCCCCCTCAGCAGCTGAAGCCTCGGGGCTGGGTGAACCTTGGGCGCGAAATTCAGCGAAATTTAAGCCGAAGGCCGAATGTGTCGTAATAACACGGGTCAACGTCTTGTTCCATGACCACCAAACCTACCCCTGTCCGTTCCCCTGACCAAACCACCTTCACCTGGAGTCTGCCCAAGGAACTAAAGGCCAAATTACTTCTGCTGTCTGAGGCCGAGGGCCGCCCCCTGAGCAACTACCTGACCTGGCTCCTCACCCCCCAAGTGGACACCGCGCTGGCGAGTCGCGGTATCGCCATCACTCCTGAACGCGTCGCGGAGACCTTGACCGCCTCAGCTGAGAAAGCATTCCGGGGCAGTCCCTCCCGCAAAAAAAAGTAGGCCCGCGCTCGGCGCTGCGTCCGAGGCTTGCCATTGGTCAGTGGGCATTTGTCATTGGTCATTCCCGCGCCCCGCGCGGCCCACGCCATGCCTGCCGATCTCGTCCAACTCGTCACCTCCATTGCCCAGCGCGCCCGCGCCGCCTCGCTTGTGCTCGCCACGACCCCGTCGGCGCGCAAAGACGCCGCGCTCCTGCGCCTCGCCGAGCTCATCCCGGCCGCCGCCAACGCGCTCCTCGCCGCTAACGCCCTCGATTTGGCCGAGGCCCGCGCCAACCAGCTTCCCGCCCACCAGCTCGACCGGCTCACCCTCACGCCCGCCCGCCTCGACCACCTCGCCGAATCCGTGCGCCAAGTCGCCGCGCTCACCGACCCGGTCGGCACCGTGCTTGAAGAGTGGACACGCCCCAACGGCATCCAGATTCGCAAGCGCCGCGTGCCCATCGGCGTGATCGGCATCATCTACGAGGCGCGTCCCAACGTGACCATCGACTGCGCCATCCTCTGCCTGAAGTCGGGCAACGCCGCCATCCTGCGTGGAGGCAAAGAGATTTTCCACACCAACACCGCCTTCGCCGCGCTCATCACGCAGGCGCTCGCCGAAACCGGCCTGCCCGCCGAGGCTGTGCAACTGATCCCGACGACGGACCGGGCGGCGCTCAACACGTTGCTCAAACTCGACACGCTGGTGCACTGCATCATCCCGCGTGGTGGTGAAAGCCTGATCCGCTTCGTCGCTCAAAACAGCACCATTCCCGTCATCAAACACTACACCGGCGTGTGCTTTGTTTACGCCGACCAGGACGCCGATCCGGCCATCGCGGAAGCCATCTTGATCAACGCCAAAACCCAGCGCCCCGGTGTGTGCAACGCCGCCGAACAACTGCTCGTCCACGCTGGTGCAGCGCCCACGCTCCTGCCGCGCCTTGCCGCCGCATTGACGGCTAAAGGCGTGCAGTTGCGCGTCGATCCAGCCGCCGCTGCCATTTTGGCGGGCGCATCACCCGCCATTGCCCACACTGCGGCGACCGAGGCTGATTACACCGCCGAGTTCCTCGATCTGATCATGGCGGTGCGCATCGTACCCGATTTGGAAACGGCCATTGCCACCATCAACCGCGACAGCTCGGGACACACCGAGGCGATCATCACGCAAAACGAAGCGACGGCGCGCCGGTTTCAGGATGCGGTCGACAGCGCCGTGGTGACGTGGAACGCCAGTACGCGTTTCAACGACGGCTTCGAGTTCGGTTTTGGCGCGGAGATCGGCATCAGCACCGACCGCCTGCACGCCCGCGGCCCGATGGGGTTAAACGAGCTGTGCACCTACAAATACGTGATCGACGGCACCGGCCAGGTGCGGGCTTGAGCCACTTCGTCTTCAAGCTGAGCTGAACTGGCCGTCCCCGGCCAGTTTGCCTCATCTCGAACGAGAATGAGTTCGGGTTTAACGCTCAGCGCCGCCAGGCCCCGCGCATGCCCCAGCCCACCATGGCCAAGGTGGCCAGCGAACTGGTCGGCATCAGAATTGCGGCAACAAGCGGATTCATCTTTCCCGCCACCGCCATGCCCACGGCAAACAGATTGTAGGCGATCATAAACACCAACAGCGCCACCTGGGTGCGGTGGCGGGCATCGTTGATCTCAAGCAACGCGCGAATACCGGCGATACCGCGCCCGAGATAATAAAAGTCCGCCTTCTGCTCCAGCACCCCTCGGTGCACCACCGGCGTGCCCCGGCACAGCGCCTGATCGAAGGCCAGGCTATCGTTGGCACCATCTCCGAGCATGAGCGCATCGTCGTGCTCGGCGAACCACGAGGCCTTCTGCTGCGGTGTAAGTTCGGCGTACCCATTCGCCTCGGGCAGCCCCAACTCGCGCATGAGCGCGGCCACTTTTTCACGGCGGTCACCACTCAAAACCACGATCTGCAACCCGCGCCGGGCGAGTGCGGCCAGTTCGCCTCGGGCATCGGCCCGCGCTGTATCCGCAAACGCAAAGCGCGCCACCGCGTGCCCCTCCCGCGACAACACCACCTCACCTTCGCCCCTCACCGCGCCAGCCAACAAATACCCCATTGTGTTAGTTTGGCCGGTTCTGGCGGACGCACTTGCCTCAGCGCCTTGCCACTCGGGGCGTCCGAGGGTCCAGTCGCCGAGGCGGACGCCTTGGCCAATGGTCTCGACCACGTCACCGGCCAACGCCTCGCCGCTTCCGCGAGCCAGAAGCGCTTCGTGCAGCGAGCAGCTCACTGGATGCGGGTTGTCGCGTACCAGCCCCAGCAGTGCCGACCTCGCCTCGGCGTCCATACTGGCGAGCATCTCGGGGTTTTGCAGAACGGGGGTCTCTAGGGTGAGCGTACCGGTTTTGTCGAAAACCACCGTGCGTACCCGGCGCAGCCGTGGCCACAGGTCCGCCGCACGGACAAACACCCCGCGCTTCCGCAGTGCCACCGTCGCCACTTCTTCGGCCAGCGGGTAAGCCAGTCCCAGCGCACACGGGCACGACACCACCAGGATCGCCGTCACCACCGCTCCGGCATGCAGCCAA
>JBILJE010000222.1:0-5503 GCA_044377395.1 Rariglobus sp.
ATCATAAAAAAAAGTTCAGTCGGTTAACCCAACGCCTGCTCCTCGCGGCGGTTTTGGTATCGCTGGGCAGCGTCGGCTTGCGCGCGGCCGACCCGGCGCAGTTCGACCCGTCCAAAAAGAACGACCAGCTTGCGCCCACGCCTGAACAGACCGACACCCGCCTCGCCCCCAACCAAGAAGCCAATCAGCGACCGATCGAGCGCAATGACCTCCTGCAAGATCAGCGGTTTAAGGCGCCCGATAAAATCGAGCGCAAGGATGCGGTGGTCGGCGAAAAGCGTGCGCCCATCGATATAAAGGAGGCGCGC
This sequence comes from Rariglobus sp., assembly GCA_044377395.1. Lineage (GTDB taxonomy): Bacteria > Verrucomicrobiota > Verrucomicrobiia > Opitutales > Opitutaceae > Rariglobus. The sequence continues at coordinate 309 of JBILJE010000222.1, forward strand.
GAAAAAAACGTCATCGAGCGCAAGGACGTGCCGAAACCCGAGTTAAAGACCTGGGATAAAAACCGCCACAACGGCGAAAAATTCGGCCGCCAGCCGTCAGGCGATGACGTTAAAAAGTACGATATGGCGGACAAGTATCAGGGCCGGATGACCGACGCCAAAACAGCGGCGGCGCAGCGTCAGCCGAAGATGGAAAAGCGCACGACTTTCGAGTCGATTAACCGGTTCCTCTTTAAGCGAAATGGGCCCGGTTCGGCCGATGGAAAGGCGATGGTGACGCCGGCTGCGGGCGGCCCGAACCCGCCGCCCTCACAGGACACTTATAAGAAGTACAGCGTTGATTGGTCGAAGGGTCAGACGATTCCGGCGGAGTAAGGCGGGCGAGCGGATAGCTAGGAGCTGGGAGCTATGAGCTGGGAGCGGATACCCTCGGGAAAACACCTTGAGCTCACGCTCAAGGCCACAAGGCGTGGATTCGCGAAGCGTGTAGCAAACACCCTGAGCTCACGCTCAAGGCCACGAAGAATGTGTGCACGAAGAGAGAGAGTGTGTGCACGAAGAGTATGCTCACACAGCGTGGCCTTGAGCGTGAGCTCAGGGATGCCTAATCCTCAACTTGAACGCTCATGCGTATGAGATCCTAGAACGGGCCGCTCACTTCCCGCGGCGGACGCTTTCTTTTTCGTCTTCGCGGTCCTCCTCAAGTCGGGCGCGCTCGTGGGCCATTTCAGTGCGGATTTTTTCCGACTCATCGAGTGAACCTGCCGCAAGTGCCTCGTTGAGTCGGCGCTTGAGGAAGATTTCCCGTTCGGCGATTTTGCCTTTGTAGACCAAGTCGATTTCGGCGAGCTGGGCTTTTTTGGCCGGGGTAAGTTTGGCGCCGCTGGTCGGGTCGGATTGAGCGAGGCGTTCCATGGCGAGTTCGTAGGCGCTTTTCATCGAAGCACACCGTGCAAGCGAACGACCGAAACTCAAGCCCGCCGAGCCAGTTGCCATCGACCAGCGGACCAAACAATGGGGCCAAACAATGATGACCGGACAAACTAATACCATTTCGCGTTCAAAGAAATACAAACGAACCGTTTTAACCACTAATGATCACTAATTTCCGCTAATAAAAACAAGGGATTCGCCGCTTCTGGATTAGTGTATCTTAGTGTTCATTAGTGGTTAAAAATCCGGTCGTTTTAAGGTTGGATGATGGGTCGCCACTGACGTGATCACGGTAGTGGTCGGGTTTTAATGCGTTTGAACGCAAAATGGTATAAAGCGTCGGATCATCTTGATCGCGAATTGGTATTAGGGGCACCACGGGAACCGCAGGCGGCCAAATCGACGATCCATTACTCCAGATCGCAGTAGGTTCCACCATTGCAAGGGCTACGGCCACGAACTGAATTCTAGCGACCAACCGGGAGCGGAGCCCTGAATTTACGGCACCAGGGTGAAACGCAGCCTGAGGAAACGCTTGCCGGTGGTTCCAATGGGGAGGGCGTCGCGGACGGTGAAGACCGTGGACGTGTTTAAGACGTTAACCGTGTCGCCGGCCTTCCACGAATTAGGCGTTTCCAAGGTGCCGGTGCTCTGCCCCTCGATGAACACATTGGTCACGGCGGAATTACGCTTTACGCTTAATTGCAGGTAATTGCTGCCATTCACGCTCACCACACTCGGTTGTGCAATGCTGGCGTTAACCACCGTCGGGGCCAGGCCGAGCGTATATTCGATCAAATTAGCCAAACCGTCGCCATCAGGATCTCCGCTAGCCGTCTTATCCGCCCCTTTAGCGAAGGTGTAACCGGCAATCCAGGCATCAAAGGTCGGCTTTACCGTCAGCAGGAATGTGTCGTTAGTACTCAGCACGCCATCACTCACCGTCAGCGTAACGGTCGCCGAGCCACTCTGATTGGTCGCGGGTGTGAGCTTGACCGTGCGATTGCCGACGCTGCCACCCAGAGCGATGTTGCCCACGGGTAGCAGCGTGGTGTTCGACGACGCGACACTCACCGTGAGCGAACCGGCAGCCGTTTCCCAGTCGCTGATCGTGAACGGCAGGGCCGCCGTGGCGATATTGGCGTTAACGACCTGGTCCGTCACGTTGCTGATGAATGGAGCCGCGTTGGTTCCCGTCGTGTATTCCACCGTGAGCACGGGAGCGTTGGCCGCGCCGGATTCCGTCGTGGAAAAATCCAGCGAGCACGGCACCGTGTAGGATTCTAGCAGCAACGTGATCGCGTTGCCGCTGGCCCAATCGGTGCGATTGATGACCTCGGTGATGATATTGCCCAGATTACCGATCTTCTGCCTGCCAGAGTATTTTGTGTAAGCGTTAAAAAAGGAGGTCGTCCGTGCGCGGCTTGAGATGTTCTTGGCCGTGGCGGCCAGCGCGGCGGAATTGCCTGTGTTTTCCGCGCGGATGCCGATGGCATCGACCTTATTTTTCAGATCCTTGCCAATCATGTGGGTGACCGACGTCGCATTCAGCGTTAACCACGCGCCCAAAACGGTGGCGCCCTTTGGCAGAGCCACGCCCGAAAAGCGGATCGCGCCCAAGTTCCTGTCGCTGGCGGAGGCGTAGCTCACCCGCACCGTTTTGCCGCTCAGACTGACCACGCCACTGGAGGTCGCCTCCGCCGCGTCGGTGGTGCCGGAAGTCAGCGGCGAAACCGTGCTGAAATTAGCGGGCTTGGACATCGCGCTGATGGTCACCGTCTGCGTCTTCGTGCCTGAGGGGAAATACTGGTCCGCACCGATATCGCAGGCGCTGCCCGTGGGACGGGTGTGGAAATCGTAGTCAAATTTGGCCATTGTGGGCACCGCGCCGCGACCCCGCGCCGCCGAATCCGCGGCGATGCGGTAAAATAAATCCACGAACTTCGGGTCGCCCTTGACGCCTGTGCTGCCGAGCGAGGACTGGATTTTGCCATCGAGGCTGTTGGCGAAGTTATTGACCAGCGATAAGCCTGTGGATTTGGCGTCAATCGAGATGGCGGGATTAAAATTCACGAACAGGTTGTTACGCACCACCAGCGAATTCGCCAAAGGGGTTTGGATGTAGAGGCCGGGGACCCAGCCGTCCTTCCATGCGGAGTTCACCACGGTGTTGTTCTCGATGAGCACATCCTTTAGCGGCAGGTTCGGCCATGTCATCACCTCATCGTCACCCCACTCCACCACTGCCAACGGGTAGGAGACCGTGTCGCTGATAATGTTGTTATATATACGCACGTTGTCGGTGGCATTGCGCAATTCCCCGGTAATGATAATACCCGACCCACACCGCGCCACCCGGTTGTTGAAGACCTCAATATCGCGCTGATAGCCGTTATAGGAGTCGATGTAGATAGCGGGGCGTTTCGTCGGTTCGGCGGGGTGGATGTTGTCGTGCACGTAGTTGCCATATACACGCATGTTGCGCGAGGCCTTGATGCAGATTCCCTCGCCGCCTCTGGTGCTCGTTGTGCTGTTGCGCACCTCGTTGTTGGCCACATCCACAAATTCGCAGTTCTCAAACGTGAGGCATTCGCCCGCGCCGCTACTGACCACGTTATCCAGCAGGTTCCCCTTCACCTGCGCGTTGCTGCATTGATTAATGGAAATTCCCGGCCTGGGAAAATTAACAATTTCGCAATTTTCGACGATAATATTACTGAAGCCCGCGCTGGTTTCTGAGCCGACGCCCTTGTGGCCGCCGTTCTGCAAACGTAATCCACTTATGCGTATATAACTCTGCCCATTAATGTTAAACTGAATCCAAGAAGTGCCTCCGCCGTCGAGCACCGGCTTGGCGTCGCCGGGATACGCTGAGTAAGTGATGTAGTCGGCCGCAGTCGTGCCGGAACGGATCGCCGTGACCGTCTCCTTATAGGTGCCAGCCCGTATGTAAACGGTCTGCCCCGCCACCAGCGTGTCTGCGGCCTTTTTGATTGTCTGCCACGGTTTGGCTAAGGTACCCGGGTTGGAGTCGCTACCGTTGGTCGCAACATAGAACGTCTGCGCGAATGCAGGCAGCGCCCCCAGCAAGGACAGCAGGAAGGCCAGAAAAATGGGGCGCACGGGGATATTTCTCATGGGTATATATAACGAGGGGTTAAGCGGACTCTAGAGAGGGGCCACGGCCAATAGTGATTCCTGCACAGTCAATCCGGAGATTTACCGCTCAAAATGGAGCACACTAAAGATGCGAGGGGGATTTCAGTTCGATACGACGAGATCGAATTTGGGGGTTAATAAACTGATGCCCGAATCGTCTCCGCGCAAAAGCACCCAGAGTTTCTAATTATAGTATAACGAGGCGACACAGACCTCGCCGTGCGAAATGATATGAGACCATTTTGCATTCAAACGCATTAACCCGAACGCCGGAGTTGGAATGCCGCCATAATTAGAAGAATCGCCACTATAATTTTCATGCCAAACGGAAAAACGAACAACTTGAGCTTGTCCCCGTTTTTTTCACGAAACGATGTTCGTAAAACCCCTCTCGCCAGAAATATTTCACCCTGTTTCACCACGACATCCAACAAGTGCCAACACACTCGTTATCCCGCCCCGCCTCAGTGGGCCTGGCCACGAAACCCTCTTTCCGCCCCCACTCCTTACCCCCCCTACCCTATGAACTTCTCCGCGATCAAAGTCTGCGGGGCCGTGCTGAGCTTGCTGTTTTCTGCCGCGCTCGCACTAGCCCAAACCACCCCGACCACCCTGCCTATCTACACCGATAGCTTGCAGGGCACTTGGGTTAACACCCCGGCCGGCGCCACCGTGATTTATGACAACACCACCCCGGTCAAAGTCGACACCCGTTCGATTTCCGTGAGATCCACGGGGCCGGCCAGTATGTTTAGTGTCTCTCGCGCGTCACTTGATACCACTCCCTACCGGACGCTGAAGTTTTGGATTCATGGCGGCACCGCCGGGGGTCAAAAGCTCAAATTGGCCCTAATGCTTAGCACCAATGAGTTACGGCGCTTCGAACTACTGCCCGCCCCGCAGGCCAATACCTGGACCCAAGTCGCGATCGCGCTGACCGACCTCGGAATAAGCGCCACCCAGAAGTCCATAACCGGCCTACGCATTATCGAGGAAACTCCCAGCGGGATAACGTACTACTTGGATGATATCCATTTCACAAGTGAAGCCGTGGCGTCCGTGGCCGGCACTATCTACGATGACCTGCTGCGCCAAAATTGGAC
>JBILJE010000223.1:0-5497 GCA_044377395.1 Rariglobus sp.
ATTGGGGCTCTTTAGATCAATCGCCTCGGCTGAACGATTTCCTGCAAATGTGAAGTGATTTCCCTTCTCTAAAATTAATTTATATTTCTCTCCGGGGGGGAGGGATCTAAAAATGAGAGCGCTTTTTTCCATAAATGAACCGAATGGGGGGAGGGCATCTTCTGTTCCTGTCATCAAAAACCAAGGGATGGCGACGTTTCCAAAGGCTTTTTCGGGGGAGTTTCCGGGGATGACTCCTGGACTCATGGCCAGTGCGGCCTTGATTCGCTCATCTTTAAATCTAGATCCATCTGCGAATTGTTCGCCGCTGACGGCTTCCGTGGTTTGAGCCCCAAATGAATGACCTGCCATTCCCAATTGATCTAGGTTCAACCTGCCGAATAGAGGGTGGGAGCTGTTTTGATTCCATTCCCCCAATTGGTCGATCACCGCATGGGTGTCATCCACTCTTAATATAAAGTTCTTTTTATCAGCAGCCTCAAGGAGTTTTAATCCGCCATCCATCCAGGAGCCTCCTTTAATTAAGGAGTTGTCGCTTCCTTTGTGTTGCATAAAAAAGCAGATGTAACCCCGGCGGGCCCAATGATGACCTAAAAAGGCTGAGTTCTTCCGAGAACCTCCCAAGCCGTGACTAAAAAGAATCACGGGGGCGGGATTTTTTGAGGTCGGAAGATAAATGAGAACAGGGATCTCCCTATTTCTTTTTGTATCATTAACGATTTGTTCGATTTTACCCGCTTTTACTTCGGAGATTTCGAGGGGGGCATATATTGATTCAGCCTTCAGGCTGATAGGGCTCACGAGAATGATAAAGAGCACCAGGAGCGGGCTCAATTGACTAATGGGATGCTGGATTTTGTAGATCATGAACCGGACGTGGTTTTAGATGTGTATGGTTTCATATAAACCTAGAAATGGAACTCGCTAAGGCAGGTCAGGAGTTCGGTTTATGATCTTCTTGTCGGACACAACTCTGCTTTTTTTGCGCCGATTAGTTCATTAGTGGTTAACACGGTTTGTTTGTATTTCTTTAAAGGCGAAATGGTATCAGGCGGTCGGGCCGGACACCTTAAACGAATCAAACTCGGCGTATCCCGCCTCGCCGCTGGCGAACAGGCCGACTTTGGCCCCCATCCAGCCGCCTGCGCGGGCCACAAAGACACTCGGCAGTTCGGTAAAAATCGCCTTTTCCCCGGCATAGGAAAACACGCAGCTGCCGTCAGCTGAGACCGCCATCCGCAGGTGGATCGGCCCGCCCATCACCGGCCAACCGAGCAGGTTTGTTTCGGCCAACCGGCACACCAGCCGGCGGCCTTCGGGCTGCGCCTGAACCGCCAAACACGCCGAAGCCCCGCCGCCCACCACAACCAGCCCCGCGAACACCCCCGCCGCTCCCGCTACCGGAGTCGGCAAATCGATCACCGTGGTTACCGTAAAGGCGCGGGCTGGGAACTTCTGTAACAGCAGGTGCGGGTTGAGATCGAGTTTGTCCGGGTGCGCCGGCTGGGCCATCAGGCGCAGCCACCCCGGCCGCGCTGTCAGCTCGGCCCAGGCCGCCTGGTGGTTGCCCTGCCATTGCCACTGGAGCCCGAGCTTGGGCGCGTCGAACGCGTCGGAGCCCGCCGGAGCGAAGCGCGGCGCCCCCGCCACCAAGAGTGCGTTCTTGGCGCCGGCCACCGGCTCCCCAACCCCATTGCCATCGTAATCGACCCCGACCTGCGGCCACGCCTCACCGCTGGGCCAAACGACCGGTTGCAGGTGCACGATCCGGCCGAAGGCACCCACATCTTGAAAATGGATAAACCACCAGTCGCCGCCGGGCGTATCGACAAACGCCCCCTGATGCGGGCCGTTGATCGCGGTCGAGCCGGTTTCGAGCACGATTTTCTCCTCGTACGGGCCGGTGATGCAGCGCGAGCGGTACGCCACCTGCCAGCCGGTCGGCACACCGCCGCCGGGGGCCATCACATAATACCAGCCGTCGCGGCGGTGAACCTTGGGGCCTTCGAGGTATGGGTGGTGAGGAGCGTAGATAATTTCCACGCCTTCGCCGAGCAACCGGCGGCCGTCCGGTGACATCGGGCGGGCGTGCAAGCGGTCGCGTTTTCCCGAGCGGGAATTGGCAAACGCATGAAACAGCCAAGCGGTGCCGTCGGTGTCCCAGAACGGACACGGGTCAATCCAGCCCGTGGCTGCCTGGAGCAGCCACGGTTCGCACCAGTCGCCAAGCGGATCGGTCGCGGTGGTGACGTAAATGCCCTCGTCGGGCATGGGGAAAAAGATCCAAAACTTGCCGTCGTGGTGGCGGATCGACGGGGCCCAGACTCCGCAACCGGGCCGCACCGCCGCGTAGCTGGCGTGAGGCACCTGGCGAATCGCGTGGTTAACCAGCTCCCAATTGACCAAATCGCGCGAACGCAGAATCGGCAGCCCGGGTGTGGCGGTGAAGCTCGACGCCGTCATCCAATAGGTGTCGCCCACGCGGATGACATCGGGATCCGAGTAATCGGCGTGCAGCACCGGATTGGCGTAGGTGCCATCGCCCTGATCGGGCAACCAAGGATGTACGGGAGTTTGCGTTGGCATGATAAAAGAAGGCGGTAACGGCCGACTGCGGAACGGCCCCAATGGGAGAACGGCGTGAATGGAGGGCAACTTGAACCGAAGCTCTCAAATTCGCTAACTATTCTAAGTTGCTTACCCCCAGACATGTTGCTCCATCGGGTCTGCCCGCGCCAGAACGTGACCATGCGACCGACGGATTATTTCTCAGGATAGTAAAGGGGGGGGATTTCCGCCTCGGAAACGTAGGGTGGCTGCCAGTAAGCAGGCCGTCTACGGAACCGCAGGTCCGCTGCTTCTGGCACCCAGTTGAGCCAGCTGGTGGGCGTGGTCGCCACCGGCGTGCACTTGGGGCCTTCGCCGAGGGTGTTCACGGCGGTGACGGCATACTCGTAGGGGCCCGGTCGCACGCTTACTGTGCCCTCGGAACCGGGATGCTTCGCAGGCGTACCCACGCCAACTGCCTTTGCATCGACAAACTGGGTGTCCTTCCCTTCGTAAACCAGCTCCCAATCCTTTTTTTCGGTAGCACGTCGGTAGAGACGATAGCCCTGCACGCCAAGCACTTCCCCCCACTCGGCGCTCACCCGCGCCAATCCAAGTCCGAGGGTCAAGCCATCGGGCGGCAGCGGCTTCTGGTCAGAGACATAAAGCGGATAGGCCGGCGAGGGCGTGGTCTCGCGATTGCCGTTCACCGCGATTACTCGTAGGTGCACCTTGGTGTTGGCCGCCAGCCCCGCCAACTCATAGCCACGGCTGGCCTGCGCGGAGGCAACGGTGGCGAGGGCTTTCCACGAGTTGGCACCATCCGAACTCACCTCCAGCCGATAGGCGTCTGCTCCGGCCGACTCACGCCAGAATACGCGCGCCCCGCCCGTGCGATTCACTGTGCGAACGATGGCGGAGCGAGCGGGCGTGGGCCGATCTGCGGTCAATTGCCAAGCGCCGGCGCCGGCCGCAAGCGTGACTTCAATCATCCCGTTCTTTACCCGGTGGGCTAAGCGCGCTCCGTCCACGTAAAACGTCATGCCCGGTCGATTGGCACCCTCGTACGCAAGCGCGACCTCACCGCCCACGCGGCTGTAAAAACGTCCGGTGAGCTCAGGCTGCGTGGACCGCACCACACTCAAACCCATCTGCGGATTGCCCAAGGTCACCCCGACGCCGTCCGCCGCGATGCTGCGCCCCCGCATGATCGCCAGCTCGAGATTTCCATTCTTGCGGCGCCGGACTACGCCGACCGAGCCACTAAAGCTCTCCCCTTTCGACGTATACTCGAGCTCCTTCAAGGGCCGGAAGACCACATCGCGGCTGGAGGGCGTGTCCACCACGGTGACGCCGTTCGGGCCGGAAGCTTCGCGTTTACGTCGATACTCTTTCAGACTTTTTTCCTCCAAGAAAGGCAGGGCAACGGGCTCTAGGCCGACCACCGAAACCGATTCGTTCGGTGTGACCAGCACCTGATGGGAGCCTTGCAGGTCCCGATGAAACCCCTTGCTGAGTCCAGTGCGCAACTCGGTCCAATGATCATCGCGAATGGCGGCCGGGTGCAGGAAAATGAACTTGGGAAACGACTGATCTTTGGCGGTAAACCAAGAAAACCGCGTGGGTTTGGCGCTTCCGGAGCCGACCTCGTCCGAGAGGATGAAGTAATCGGTCCCCACCAGTAGCGCATTTCGACTCATATACTCCGGCCACGAATACGGCGCCGAGTCCTGCCGTGACCGCAGCTCGGCGAACTGGGCCACGCCCAGGTCGTAGAGCGGCTCTTCGAGCAGGTTCATCCCGATGGAGCGGTAAGAACCGTTTTTCATAACGCCAAAGGTCGTGACCCCGTCCGTGTCGTTGAGGGTTCGATCGCCGGCGCTTTCTCGTTCGTGGGCCGTGAAGATTTTACCTTGGGCGAAAAAGTAGAGGCTGCCGCTGGCGCCTTCACCCGCGTTGCCCCAGCGGTAGTTGGGACCTTGGTCGATTTGATTAAGATGGAGCGAGAGTTCCTCCGGCGTGTTGACGCCCGCCCTCAGGACAATGCCATGCCCGGTGTATTTTTCGGAAACGAGGTCGGGCGGCGTCCCGTTGTTGTCCGGATCGAAGAGTTTTTTTTGCACGCTCATCCAGTTCGCTCCGCCTTTGTGGCCATCCTCGAAATCGTCGGCCTGTTCCCCCGGTTTCGCGCCTTTCTTGTGGGTCGCCCAGATCAGGTTCTCGCCGATCAAGGGGGAATAGCGCAGGAGCGCAAAGCCCATGGCGCGGGCGCTGGGCGGAGCCACCATGCCCGTGCCGCTACTGTGAGCTCCCTGAGGCGGATACTGGCGCTGGAAACCCAATTCCGGGGACAGCGCATCTCCCGGCTTCCACGTGGCCGCCAAGGCAGGGGGAGGCGACTGGCGCGTCCGGTTTTGCCTCCAGTACGGATCCGGATTAAAAATTGGCGCCGTCAGCATATCGACCATCCAACGGCCACGGAGGACATTCGACGGATTGGCCCAGCGGTTTTTGCCATCCGAGACGAGGCCGGCCAGCAGCCCCAGGGAAGTCGGCCGAAGATGAGCCCAGTTGTAAGTCCCCAAGCTTTCCGTCCAGCGCCCGCCCTTGCTTTCTGTGGCGGAAACATCCGGACGCGTGAAAAAATGGCTGCTCAGCCGCATCGTCAGCTCGAAGTAGTCGCTCCATTCTCCCGCCATCGGGTGATCGGGAAACAGCATGGCCATCTGGATCGGCACTGACCAACCGTCCGCAGCCATGTTGGGCGCGCCAGCAACGACGTTGCGAATCGGGTGCATGTCTTCGCTTGTGGTGATATAGCCGCTAAGCAAGAGGAGTGCTTGGATGCGCTTCCGCTGGGCAGGATCGAATGCGTTCTGGAAGCGGATATACCCATCGACCACCCACTCATAGACGAAGCGGTGATTGATCGAGTTTACGCCAGGCCACG
>JBILJE010000023.1:0-18702 GCA_044377395.1 Rariglobus sp.
AAGCCAAATGAGGATATTAACCATGATGGAAACGGTCAGAGAGCCAAAGCGTCGGGAGGTTGTCAATCGTCGGAAGTCATGAATCCCGCCAATGGGCTGGAATCAGGGCGGGCACCTAAATCTGGTAATCGCCCGGCTTGTCGTGGTCGCCCTTGGCTATCGGGCTGGCAACATCGACGCCAGTGGCGTTGTCGCGGTTGCGGTCGTAAAAAATACGCACGCCAGCCTGCGGCTTTGAGCCGGTTTGCTGGAGTAGCTGCGAGGCGCGCAACAAAGCTCGTTTGGTGCTCATCGTGAGGTTGGCCTCAGCAGGGAAAATGTTTTCGGCCCCAACCGTCTTGAGCGCACCGCTTTTCCTGAGCACTAGTTCAACATCGGGATTAATGCCGCTGATGAGCAGATGGCGGCCGGTTTTTCGCAGGTACGCGTGCAGTTGTAACAAGGACATGACCGCCGTGGCATCAAGGTGGCGGGCATTTTTCATGCGCAGGATGACCACGATCAGGCCGTCGTTGTCGGCCAGCAGCCGGACCTGCTCTTGAAACAAATCCGCGGCTCCGAAGAACAACTCGCCCTCGACGTGCACGATGGAGATCGCCGCGTTGCTGCGTTGGTTGCCGCCATTGATTTCGGCGAGTTGGCCTTGCTCGTTGAAGCCGTATTCCACCAGTGCGGGCGCGCTGGCCTTGCGCAGAAAAAGCGCCAGCGAGACACCCACGCCCACATAAATGGCGGTGTCCAAATTCAGAAAAAACGCCGAGCATAGCGTTACGGCGAAGACGACTGCATCGGAGCGGGTCGCGCGCCAGGAGATGCGAATCTGCTCCCGGTTGAGCATTTTTAGGCCGATGCGAATAAGGTGGGCGGCAAGACAGGCAACCGGGATCGAGTTGATCACCGGGGCCACGAAAAAAAGTGCCCCGAGTACCAGCAGGCTGCTGAGCAAAGCAGACACCTGCGTTTTCGCTCCGCTTTGCAGATTGGCTGCCGAGCGGGCAAAGGAGGCCGAGCCGGGCATCGCGCCAAAAAAACTATTGGAGATATTCGCCGAACCCATCGCAACCAACTCTTGGTTGGCGTCGAGGCGTTGACCTGATTGCGAAGCTAGCGTCTTCGAAATGGAAATGGCCTCCAGCATGCCGAGGATCGCGATGGCGAGGGCGGCACTGAGCAGCGGCGGCACGACCGACCAATCGGATTGGCTCAGCGGTATTCCTATGAACGAGGGCAAGGCAGCCGTAAGCGCTCCTTCGTCCGCAATCGTGCGGATACCTAGAACCTTTAAGTCGAAGTGCTGCGTGATGAGCGACAAGCCGACAAGGCCGATCAACTCGACCGGCAGCCGGGGCCAAAACCGTTCGAGGATCCAGAAGATGAGCAAGGTCACGATCCCCATGGCCAACGGATAGGGGTTGAACGCAAACTGCATGAGGTGCTCAGCCGCCGCCTTGAGGGAATCCAGTGTACTGCCGTGCGCCACGGCGGTCCCGAGTAAGTGCGGTAACTGGCCGGCAGCCAGTAGTAGCCCGATCGCCGTGCCGTAGCCGATGATCACTGAGCGCGAAATGAACTGCGTGAGTTTACCCATCTGCGACAGGCCGGCGATGCATTGAAACACGCCGATCAGCAGCGCCAATATCAGGGCCAGTTCGGCGGCAGACAGTGCTCCACCGCTGAGGGAATGCAGTGTCGCCGCCAAAATGATACTCACCGAATTGGTCGGCCCGAACACCATGTGGCGGGACGAACTGAACAGAGCGCAGACAAAGCCTCCGACCACCGCAGCCATGATCACCATCAACGGTGGCAGGCCGGCGATGAGCGCAAACCCGATCGCCTGTGGAATAGAAACCAGCGAGACCGTCGCTCCTGCGGCGAAGTCCGCCTTTAGCTTTGCCCAGCTATAATTCGCCAGCTCTTCGCGTAGCGGGAAACGCTCATTCAGCCACCGACGCGAGTGCCGCTGGATATGATCCAGGGCGGAGGCATCCGTCGGTGTGGCCATCGTCAGGCTTCGATCCCGAGCTTTTCTAGGATGCGTTGCAGGTCGTCATTGCCCGCGTAGTCGATGACGATTTTGCCCTTTTTGGGGGTGTGCTGAAGGGCGACCCGTGAGCCGAAGTGAGAGGTTAAACGTTTCTCGATTCCGGCGACTGCGGAGGCGTCAGAGGCGGCGAGTTTACGGACTGCGGGCGACTGAGCGGAAGGCGCGGGGCCGCCGGCCTTTTTGGCATGAACCAGTTTTTCAGTGGCACGCACGCTCAACCCCTCTTCGATGACACGACGGGCGATCAGGGCGCGTTGGGCGGGGTCTTCGATGCCCAGCAATACTTTGGCGTGGCCGACCGAGATGATACTCTTGGAGACATAGCCCTGCAGCTCGGCATCGAGCGAAAGCAGGCGGAGAGCGTTCGCCACCGAGGCACGGCCTTTGCCGACGCGCTCGGAGGCGGCCTCTTGGGTGAGGTCAAAGTCGCGTATGAGGCTGGCGTAACCGTAGGCCTCTTCGAGCGGGTTGAGGCCCTCGCGCTGAAGATTTTCGATCAGGCCGAGGGCAGCCGAGGAGGCGTTGCTCGCCTCGTGCAAGCGCACGGGGATGGTCTTGATTTTAAGCAGTTGAAAGGCGCGCCAACGGCGTTCGCCGGCAATGAGTTCATATTTGTCGCCGGCCTTGCGCACCACGATTGGCTGAAGAAGACCTTCGCTACGGATGCTTTCGGCCAATTCGGACAATTGCGCGGGAGAGATTTCGCGGCGGGCCTGATAGGGGCTTGGCACGATCAAACTCACGGCGATTTCGGCAAAGCCGGGGAAACTCGCCACTGTGGCAGAAGGTGCCGGGGCCTGTGGTTTAGCCGGAACTGCGGCGGCAATAATGCCGCCTAGACCACGACCGAGACGAGATTTGGGAGCTGCACACATGAGATTTATTTGCCTCCAGGAATGAAGAGCGTGTCACCGACGCGAACCTTGGAGGGATCGGTGATTTTGTTGGCGTTAATGATGTCGGAAAGTTTCCCGCCTGTTTTACGGGAGATGATCGAAAGGGTGTCGCCTTTTTGGACCGTGTAGCTGGTGCCTTCCGTGGGGAAGTTCGAAGTGAAGCTTGGGGTGGAGGCTACACGTTGGGCCTGAACCTTGGTGATGGAATCGAGGGCGGCGTTGGTCGCCTCGCCGAGTTTCTTGATTTGTGCGGCGGCGTTTGCGGAAGCGGCGGCATCGCCCGACTTGATGGCTTGATCCAGGCTGGAGACAGCATCGTTGAGTTGCTGGACCGTGGCGTAAGCCTGCGCATTGGAGGTGGCGTTGGCTGTTTGAGTGCGTAGCGCGGCGTTCTCGCGCTGCAAGTCTTCGACGGTGAGCGTGAGTGAGCCCACCTTTTGGGTGAGAATGCGCACGTCTTCGCGCAGGTTGGCGAGTTCGACGCCCACCGATTGCTGGGCCTGGGCCGTGAAGGTGATCAGGGCGAGGCCGGCGCCCCAGGTGAGGAATTTCAACATGAGGCCAGACGTTGCGGAAGTTTTTTGGCGAAAACAAGACCTAGCAACCGGCCCCACGCCAGAAGCGGTTCTAGGGTAAGTGATTTTAGGGCTGCCAGAGAGGGACCAGCGTCTCGGCGCGGACCCAACCGGTTTGTCCATCGGTAAAGGCTATGCGGCGCCAGCCGAGAAACGTCTTGTCGGTGGATGCTACCACGCCGACCGCCAGCGGGGTGGATTTTTGCGGCGTGTCCAGCTCGGTGGGGATCGAGCGCAGCGTGGTCGGCTTTACCACCACCACGGCATGGGCGTCCGATAGCGGGCCGTAGGTTTTTAGGCTCAACCCGGCGGCGAGTGCCAGTAGGATTGAGACGGCAAAAAGGCTGCGCACCAGCCAGCTCGGCCAGGATTTCGGGCTCGGGTGATAGGCGGCAAAAATCCTCAGCGCAAGGGCCACCGCGGTGAGCCAGGCCGAGGCGAGAAGCGCGGCTTGCCACTGGGTGGGCGAGGCGAGGCGGGCCACTGTGGCGGTCGGGGCGTCAGTCAGGAAGGGGCTTAGCGCGGCCGGGGTAACACCGGCTGCTTTCCAGGCGTAACCGAGGTGCCAGTTAACCGAGGCGTTTTGGGGCTGCTGGACGAAGGCGGCGAGGGCGTGCCCGGCGGCTTCGTTGGCGCGGTTTTGTTGGAGCAGGGCGAGCGCGAGGTTGTGGTGCGCAGACCAGTCGGTCGGTGCATTTTTAAGCTGGGTGGTCCACGCGGTTTCAGCGGCAGCAAAATCAGCTTTGGCGTAGGCGTCGCGGGCGTCGGCGGCTTGGCTTTCTGGGGAGGGCAACACAACTGCGGCGAGAATGAGAAGCGGGAGCAGGTTGCGCGGGATGAACAGTTGCCACGTGGAAAACGCGGGAGCCGGGCGGGCGGCGAGAGCCTGTTGCGCACGGTGTATCCAGTCGGTGGGGAGATCCGCCGCACCGTAAAGCGTGCGGTCGGCTTCGGACCACAGCGTGGACCAGGTGGTGTCTGTGAAGTGGCTGGGCGTGGGCACGGCCACGGCGAGTTTCCAAATGATGGCGGTGTCGCGCTGCCAGGCTAGGAGCTGGGCGCTGCGAGCTGGGAGCTTTGAGCTAGGAGCGAGGAGCTTCGAGCTGTCGGCGAGTTGGCTCAGGGTGGAGCTCAGGCGGTCGTGGGCTTCGCGCAGGGGGCGGCCCGGGTCGGTTTGGCGGGCGCGGCGGCGAGCCAGGGTGAGCCAGAAGCCTAGGGGCAGGAGGGCGGCTGAGACCAGTCCAAGGAGGAGGCTGGAGGTGGCGAGCGGGCTGGCGCTGGTGCCGGAGGGAGGAAGCGGATCGCGAGGAATAGCTGCGGCGGGGGCGGCGGAACGTTCAGCAGGTAACTTTGCGCGTTCGCCGTTTGACGGTCCGGCGCTTCCCGTGGGCGCTTGAGCGCTTGGGGCGGAAGGCAGGCCGTTGGCTGCTGCGGGCGTATCGGCGACTTGGATTGTCACCGCAGGAGAGGACAGGGTTTCGTAGGCGCCCTTACTTGGGTTAAAGACAACGACGCTCACAGGACCGAGGGTGTAGCTGCCGGCGCGGGTGGGGATCAGGATAATGTCTTCGGTAATCGAGGCGTCGAAGAGGGCGTTGTCCTTGTTGGTGCGCTTGGCTTGGGGTTGCACGAGACGAAAATCTTTGGAGACCGAGCGGGAGGGCAGGCCGCTGATGTCCGGCCAGTTGCCTGTGCCGTCGAGGGTGAGGGTCCACGTGATGGGTTCACCGATACCGGCGGTGGCGGGCACGACTTTGGACTCAAGGGTGAATTTGCCGACGGCGCCCGTGAAGCCGGCCGGAGCCGGGGCTGGCAGGGGGCGCACGGTTAGGCTGGCGGGCTGGCTGGTGATGGAAAATTGATCGAGGCTTTGACGTGCAAACAGGCCGAACCCGGAGGGGGCTCCCGTGGTGAGGTTAACCAACTGGGTGGCGGGGCTGAGCGCGACCGAGCCGGGTGTCTTGGCGTAGGCGCGGGTATTATAAGTGATCGTGAGGCGTTGCTCGTTGTTAACGTTGGTTTCGGTGGCCTCGGGTTTGCTCCACGGCTCGACGCTCAGGGGCGCGGGCGACCATTCTGGTTCGGCGCTGCCGAGCTGGTAAAAATAGCGGCGGGTTGAATGTAGGGTGTAATTGAGCGGGAAAACCTCGCCCGCCCAGACTGAACCCGCTGGCAGCGAGAAGCGGGTTTGCACAATCGAATCGAGCGACACGTTGGACTGGCCAACGGTGGCGTCCCCGGTCTCAAACTCGGCGGCAGCCACGGTTTGCCGGCCCTTGTCGGTGTCGACTTGGAAGGTGGGGATGCGGATCGGCCGGCGCTCGTTGGGGCGCACTTGGTAAGTGAGTGTGATGGTCTTGAGGGAGGTGGCCTTGAAGTTGACCACGGAGTAAGAGCTGGCCGTGGAGCGGTTGGGCTGACCCACAAAGCTGAGCCCGGGGACGCTCGGTAATTTGAACGTGTCGGCCGGTTCGCATTGCTCGAAAATCAGACTCAATTCGCTGGTCTGGTTGAGCGCGAGCGTGCCCGCGCCCAGCTCCCAGCGCACCGTTTGGGCGTGCAGGTTTACCGTGAGGCCGGCGGCGAAAAAGGTGAGGAATGTGAGGAGCGAGCGGAGCATCGGGACGAAGATCGGAGAGGGCGGAGGGCGGAAGTCGGAAGTCGGAGAACGTTCAACATCCAACATTCAACATTGAACGTTCAAGTGGGGGGGGCGGCGTGTTGAATGTTGGACGTTGAGTGTTGGACGTTGAATGTTGGGGTTTGCTAGGCGCTCACCAGTCTTTGCCCTTTGTGGCAGGTTGGCCTGAGGCGGGGCCTTGCAGGAGTTGAAAGAGGCGAGCAGGGGAATCGCCCTGCTTCACTTGATCTAGTTTTTGCAACGGGATCGTGAGGTTGGGATCTTGGCGGGCCGGATCGGTGGAGGGTTGCTCAGAAGCGCCGCCTGCCTGCTGCATTTCGCCTGGCTGGGGCTGGTCCACGGGGGGCTTGGTCTCGTCGGGCTGAGTTTTTTCCGCGCTGCCGTCTTTGGGGGGCGGCTGTTTGGCTGGATCGTCTTTCATGTCGCCAAAGGCGGACTGGCCCGAGGAGTCGGGGTTCTTGGTTGCATCCTTGGGGGGCGGGGATGAATCGGAGGGTTTTTCACCTTTGCCGGATTGTTGATCTTCGGACTTCGATTCATCCGGTTTAGCGCTTTGGTCTTTGTCCTTTTCGGGTGGGGGCGACGAATCGCCCTTGTCGCCGGATTTATCCTTCTGGTCGGCTTTATCTTTTTTGTTCTGCTCGGGTTTTTTATCGTCCGGTTTTGATTGGTCGGACTTAGGCGGGTCTTTTTTGGGTAAGAGCGCTTCCAATTGTTCACGCAACGTCGGCCAGTCGGCGGTCTTGGGGTCGAGCGCTGAGCCTGAGGCGACTGCGGCGAGGGCGTCACGCACGGCGCCTTCGGGGACGGGTTGCTGGGCTGCCTGGGTGCGTTCGCCGTAGGTTAGGGTGGTGCGGGCGAATTCGGCCAAGTCCGTCGCACTGGCCTTCGGGAGCGTGGCGAGGCGGGTAACCAGCTGGGTTACGGGTGCGGCCAATACGGCGGGTGTTGGCGGGGGCGTGGGCTCGGCGGCATTTGCGGGCGGCGACGGCCAGAACAGGGCACCCAATAATACGAGTGCGAGGGCGGCGGACTTGGCGGGCGAGGCTGCGAGTTGAATCAGACGTGGTCGCGGACGCACCGGAAATTCACGCCAGAAACTGAGCAATAAAAGGACTAGGGCTGCGGCGAGCGGCCACTGGTAGCGCTCGACGAGGCGCACGCGGTTTTTCGCCAAAAACTCGCCGCGTTTTCCCTGCTCGACCGTGCCCTGAATCAGTTGGGCGAGGTCGACCCAGCCGCTGGCGTCGGCGTAGACGCCGGCGGTTTTATCGGCGAGTTCGCGCAAACTGGCGGGGTTGAGTTTGGAGAGAACAACCGCGCCGCGTTCATCTTTAACAAACGCTCCGGAACCGTCGGGGATCATTGCGCCCGCGTCGGTACCGACCCCGAGAGTGAGAATGCGGATACCTTTGGCTTTAAGTTCTTCGACGTGTTTTTGCCAGGTTTCGGACTGGGCTTCGCCGTCGCTGAGCACGATGAGAAAGCGGTCGGCCGCGCTGGAATTGCCGAAGGCAGAGAGGGTGGTTTCGAGCAGGGCGTCGTAATTGGTGCCGCCCTCGGGCAGGTAATCGGGGTTTAGGACCGGTAGGAATTCGCGGAGTATCTCGTAGTCGGAGCTCAGCGGGCTTTGCAAAAAGGCGGTGCCGGAAAAAACGACGAGGCCGACGCGCTCTCCTTTGAGCCGTTCGAGCAGACTGGTAATCAGCAGGCGGGCGCGTTCCAAGCGGGATGGTTTAACGTCTTGCGCCAACATGCTGCGGGACAAATCGAGCGCGATGATGATCTCACGTGCCTGGTCGAAAACGGGCTCATCGAGCTGGCCCCATTGGGGGCGGGCTAAGGCAAAAATCGCGGCGACGAGCCCAAGGGTGAGGAGAAGTCGGGCGCGGGGGGCGCCGGCGCGCGCTGACGTTGGGCCGAGGACGAGGGTCGACTGGCGGGCCTCGGCTTGGTGGATTTTGGGGCGCAGGTTAACCGTGGCGGTGCGGCGGCGCAGCAGGTCGAGCGCGAGCAGGCCAAGCGGGATGAGTAACAACCAAAAAGCGTGGGGCCAGTAAAAGCTCATAGGGAAACCGGCGGGCGCGGGGTGGTGGCGGGCGGGGTGTTGAGGTCGCCGGATTTAGCACGGCGGGCGGCGGTGGACACTCGCCAGGAGGCGGTACCGGCGACTAGCGCGGCGAGCAGCAAGCTCGTTACACCGGGTAAGGCGACCCACGGAAAAAGCTCTGTGGTGAGCAGAAAACTCTTGGCCTGAAACTCGATTTTTTGAGCGCTGTCGATGGCCTTGAAGGCGGAGGCGATGGTCTTGGAGTCGTCGGCGCGGTAAGCACTGCCTCCGGTGAGATTGGCGATCTCGATGAGCATGCTTTGGTCAAGGTCGGAGGCCATGCGGGTGTAACCGACTTTTTTCCCGCTCTGGTCGAAGACGGGAAAGGGCACCAGCCCATCGCGGCCGGCACCGATGGTGTAAACGGGGATGCCACGGCCTTTTGCAACTGCGGCGCTTTGCATCGGGGTGAGCGCGCCCCGGTTGTTGGCCCCGTCGGTGAGCAACACGGCAAAGGCTCCCTTGCGCAGCCCATTTTGTTCGCGCGCCGCTTGTTCAAGTCGGGTCAGGGCGAGACCGAGGCCGTCGCCAATCGCGGTGCCGTCTTCGATCAGGCCGATCTTGAGTCGCTCGACTTGGCGGGCCAGCCAGTCGTGGTCAAAGGTCAATGGGGCGAGCGTGTAGGCGCGCCCGGAGAAGACCACGATGCCGATGCGGTCATTGGGGCGCTGCGTAATGAAGGCTTGGATAACCGGTTTGATGGCCTGCAGCCGGTTGAGTCGCTCGCCGCCCTTTTCGAAGTCTTCGGCCTGCATCGAGCCGGAGAGGTCGATTGCCAGCATGATGTCGTAGCCTTGGCTGTGGATCTCGCGTTTGTCCTCGACCCGCTGCGGACGAGCGAGCGCGACGATCACCAGGATGAGTCCGAGCCCGGTGAGCCCAGCTGGCCAGCGCGAGGGCGAAACCCGCGAGGGCCGGTGCCAGGCGGAGGAAAAGGGGACCAACAGCACGGGAACGGCGCGGCGTCCGCGAAGCCACACGACGGCCGGAATCAGCAGCAGGGCCAAAAGCCAGGCCGGATCGGCGAGCCGAAAGCTTAAGAAATCAAACGTCCAAAAGCCGACAACAACGGGCGAAGAAAATGGAGCTCCCACAAGGTCTGAAATCATTTTGGCGAAGGGCGGTTTTACCTGTGGAGAGGGCGCGTTAGTGGGCTTGGCGGGCGTGGAAAAAGCGCACCAGTGCGTCGAGGCGGTCCTCTTCGGTGCCCACGACCAGGCGGGTCAGCGCTTCGGGAAACAGCTCGCGCCACGTCGCGTCGCGTTGCTCGCACCAACTGGCGTGGGCAGCCCTTTCGGCGGCAGAGTTTTCCAGCGTGACGAGTTGTCCACTCACCGGATCGTAAGCGGCGAAAGAGTCCCCATCTGGCAGCTTGCGGTCCCAGGGATCATCGACGCGGAATCCCATGGGTTGATAGCGCTTGCGCATCACAGCCCAGCCGTCGGGAGCGACACGCGGGGCGAAATCCCCCAGCCAGATGAGGATGCTGTGGCGTGGCGCGGCGCGGGCGAGCAGGCGCCAGGGAATGTCGCTGTGAGCTTGGAGCTTTGGGCTTGAAGCTGTGAGCTGCGGAGCGGGGGCACCCAGCAGCGAAGCGGCGGCGTGGAGAATCGGACCGCGACCGCGCACCGGTTCGCGCAGGGTGTAGCCATCGGGCTTGGCATGGAGAAAACCAACCCGGTCGCGATTCACCGCGCCAAGTAGCATCACTAGTCCGGCCAGTTCCAGCAGCGCCTCGCGTTTTGATTGGGCGCCGGAGCCGAACTGCAGGCTGGGCGTGTCCTCGAAAACGATCATGACTGTGACCTCGCGCTCCTCGACGAATTTCTTGCGGTAGGGTTCGCCGAGGCGCGCGGTCACGTTCCAGTCGATGTCGCGCACGTCGTCGCCGAATTCGTATTTAACCACCTGGTCAAACTCCATGCCGCGTCCGCGGAACGCCGAGCGGTATTCGCCGCTCAGAACGTTCTCCACCGCGTGACGCACGCGCCACTCCAGCTTGCGCAGCAAGGCGAGCGGGGAGGCGGGGGGGGCGCCTGTGGTGATGGGTAGCGGGGGTGGCACGTTTTTAAAATCGTTCTCTTACTCTTACTCGTTCTCTTACTCTTACTCGTTTGCTTCGGCGTCTTCCTCAGACTGACCGGAAGAGAACGAGTACGAGTAAGAGAACGAGAATGAGTCGGAGGCTGAGCTCAGGCGCTGGGAACCGGGGTTTTCCGGATGACCTCGGCGATGAGGTCGTCGGCGGTGATTTCTTCGGCCTCGGCTTCGTAGGTCAGCCCCACGCGGTGACGCAGTACGTCGGGGGCGATTTCCTGAACAAGACCGGGTGAAACGTAGTCGAGTCCGCGCAACCACGCCAGGGCGCGTGCGGCTTGGTAAAGCGCAAGCGAGGCACGCGGTGAGGCACCGAAGCTGAGGTAACGTTTCCCGCCGGCCACCGGTGCGGCCAGTTCGCGCGTCGAACGTACCAGGGCGAGGATGTAACTTTGGATCGCGGGAGAGAGGTGAACCTTGTCCACCTCGCCGCGCAGTTCGAGCAGCTCTTCGCCATTGGCCACGGCGTGCAGCGCGGGCTGGCGGGTGACCTGTCCCCACCGCTGCATCATAATGGATTCCTCGTCCAAGGTCGGATAATCGACGATCAGCTTAAAAAGAAAGCGGTCCGTTTGCGCCTCGGGCAACGGGTAGGTGCCTTCCTGTTCGACCGGGTTCTGCGTGGCCATGACGAAGAACGGCTTGGGCAGCAGGTGGGTTTGGCCACCGATGGTGACTTGGCGCTCCTGCATGGCTTCCAGCAGGGCGGACTGCACCTTGGCGGGGGCGCGGTTGATTTCGTCGGCCAGAACCAGGTTGGCGAAGATTGGCCCGCGATGCGCGGTGAAGGCGCCGTCTTTGGGTGAAAACACCATCGTGCCGACCACGTCGCTCGGCAGCAAATCGGGGGTGAACTGCACGCGCTCGAACTGGATGCCGAGAGCGGTGCCCAGGGATTTAATCAAAAGGGTTTTGGCGAGACCGGGCATGCCTTCGAGCAGCACGTGGCCGTTGGCCAGCAAGGCGACGAGCAGGCGCTCGACGACTGCGTCTTGGCCGATCACGGCTTTGCCGATTTCGTCGCGTAGTTTTTGGGACCAGGTGGGACCAGTAATCATGAAGGAGTCGGTAGGTGGGGAGGCGTTAAGCGGAGTCTTGGGACTTGCTTGCGGAAAAAATGTTTCATTGAGAAAAAGGAGCCACCGTGGATTTACCAACTCAAATTCAAGACCGTCTGGATGCACTCGGTGTCCTGACGGCTGACATCGAGGAGCGGTTTGTGCGCGGTTCGGGGCCGGGCGGGCAGAAGATCAATAAAACCAGCTCGACGGTGTGCGTAAAACACCGGCCTACGGGAGTCGAGGTGCGTTGCCAGCGCGAGCGTTCGCAGGCGGCCAACCGCGAAACGGCGTGGGCCGAGTTGTGCACGAAATTGGAAACCATCCTGCGCGTCGCCGAGCTGGCCCGCCAGCAAGCGGTGGCCAAAACACGCCGCAGTACGCGCAAACGCAGTAAGCGCCAAAAGGCCATTTCTGTGGCAGGCAAACGGCACCGCGCCGAAATCAAGGCCGGTCGCGGCCGGCCCGCGCCGTAATGGGCTTTGAGCGGGCTGCGGCATCTCCCGTGGATGCGAATGGCAGCAGCGCCGATGGCTTACTGCTTGCGCGCACGGGCGGACGCTTCGTTATTGGTGCCCCATGGCCCGCCTCCCACTCGAAGATAATTTTACAGACGTCATTGCCAAAGCCCAGACTGGGTTGCGGATCACCGATGAGCAGCTGGCCACGCGCGCCGAAATCAGCATGGAGGATTTGCTCGCGGTAAAATCCGGCCACCTACTCGATGGGGTCATTCGCCGCATTGCCCGTCATTTGAAGCTGGGCACCAATGCGCTGGAGGCGCTCGCCCACAAACGCTTTTACCCGACCGCCCCGATTTTTTCCCGCGGCCTGACCCTGTTCAACACCCCGCAGGGCGAACAGACGGTGAACAACTACCTGATCTGGGACGCGCGCTCGCGCTTCGCCGCGGTGTTTGATACCGGCACCAACGCCGAGGCGCTCATCGATACGATTCAGGCCGAGCATCTGGATGTGCGGCATATTTTTATCACCCATACGCATCACGATCACATTGCCGCGCTGCCGGCGTTGGCGGCGGCTTGCCCGCGGGCCGAGGTGTGGTCGAGCGAGCTGGAGCCGGTGGATTTCCCCGGCGCCAAAAAGTTTAAGGAAAACGCCCATTTCCATGTTGGCGACGAGTTGGCCATTAAGACGCTGTTTACCCCGGGGCATTCACCTGGGTTGACCACCTTTTTTGTGACGGGCTTGAGCTGGCCGGTGGCAATTGTGGGCGACGCATTATTCTCTTCCTCGATCGGTGGCAGCGCCGAGCATTACTCCGAGCAGTTGCGCAATGATAACGAGAAAATCTTCACTCTGCCGCGTAACACGGTGATCGCGCCTGGACATGGTCCGATGACCACCTTGGCGCTGGAAAAGCTGCACAATCCCTTTTTCGCGCGCCAGTAATTGGGGCGTGGCACCCACTCACCTGGACGTTTGCGGGCAGTCCCGAACGTTCACGTGATTCACGCCAGCGTGAGTTTAATCGACAAGGCGCACGGGTTCGATCCGGAGGCCGCAACGTAAGGCCTCTGATTTCATCCCTAAACGGGGCAGGCGCTTATTTCTCCAATTTGACCTGATAACGAGTGAGTGAACTACCTTCGAGGCGGGTCAATTCTGCCACGGCGATGCGGAGGTTTACCTGGGCGAGCAGCTCGTTCACCCGGGCGGTATCGTAGTCGCGGCGGGCGTCTTCCACGAAGCGGTAAGTCGAGCGGCCGGCTTCGTAGCGGGCCTTTTCAGCTTCGAATTGTTTGCGGCTGAGCTCGGTTGCCAAAACGGAAACGGTGACGGTTTCGCGGTTGGTATCGACCGCGCGAACAGCGGCGCGCACGTCGACGAGCAAGTTCTGATCGAGCTTGGCGATGGCGGTTTCCTGGCGGGTGAGGTTGGTGCGGGCCTGGCGGTGTTTGGCGCGTTCGGCGCGCAGCCCCCACGGGATCGAGAGCGTCAGGTCGACTTGCCAGTCGTAGGAATCACCGGAAGCGGAGCTATTCAGCGCGCTGCTAGCGTTGCGGCGGTCGGCACCGTTGAGGCCCACTGCGGCACCCAAATTCAGGGAGGGCAGGCGGTTGTTTTTGGCGACGGCAAGGTCGAGTTTGAGCTGTTCGGCGAGCAGCTGATTGGAGGCCAGTTCGGGCGCGTTGGCCAGAGCCAGCGCATAGGACTGGTCAAATGACACCGCAGGGACGGGCTCATCGGCGAGGCGGACGGGCCCTGGGCGTTGGGCATTGGCAAAGCGGCCGATCAGGTTGAGCAAAGCATCTTCGCGATCGTTCACCGCTTGTTCGGCGAGCAGGAGGTCGCGGCGCGCGTTGGCCACGCCGACCTCGGCTTGCAGGACGTCGAGGCTGGTGGCGACTCCGGTGCGCTGGCGGATCGTGTTTTCTTCAAACAGGGTCTGGGCAACCGCGAGGCTGAGTTTGCGCACGACGAGCTGTTCGCGGGCGAAGGCGAGGATGTAGTAGGCGGACTCGACGTTGCGGATCACGGTGAGTACGGCGTCCTTAAAATCGTACTGGGCGCGGGTGACGCCGAGGCGTGATTTCTCGAACGTGGCCCGGGTAATGGTCACCCCGAAACCCTGAAGCAGCGGTTGTTTAACCGAGAGGGCAAGGTCGCTGTTATAAACGGGGTTGAACAGCGGCGGGGCGACAAAGGGTGACTCTTTGCTGCGATCCAGCGCGGTGCTGACTGTAGCCGTGGCACCGGAGGCCAGGAGCTGCGTCACGCCGACGGCGATAGACTGGTCGCGGGTGTTGCGTGTGGGGCTGACGGTGGAGTCCCTGGCTCCGGCTGCGGTGACCGAGGAAAAGAGGGTCGGGTCGAAGCTGGCATCGGCGGTGATGACCGAGTCGCGGGCGTTCTGGGTGGTGAAAGCTTGGAGCTGAAGGTCGAAATTTTGGTTGAGCGCGCGGGCCACGCATTCCTCCAGCGTGAGCGGGGCGGGAGTCGGCGTAGGGGCGGGCGCGGGCGCGGCCAGTTGGGCGCGGGCGGGACTGGTTACGAGGGCGGCCAGTGCGAGGGTGAAGAAAGCGGCGGGAGGAAGGCGGAGGGGGCGAAACATCGGGGTAAAAAAGGGGGCTTATTGGCGTTCCAGCTCGGTATCGGAGATGCGTTTGAAAACGGTGAAGCCGGCCTGCTTGGCTTTGGCGATCGAGAGCGGGGCGAGCAATTTGGGGGTGTTAACCGGCTGCACAATGACGCGATTAACCGCTTGGCCGCAGGTGGGGCAGGCGGTGAGCGCAGGGTCGCTGGCTTCGTGCCGGTGGTCAAAGCCGTCGCCGCAGAGTTTGCAGGGGCACTTGACGGGGGCGTAGCGGTAAACGGGCATGGCAACGGGGAACCAAACGGGGGCGCTTGAATTTGGCCAGCTTGGTTTGTGCGCTCGTCGCGGCACAAAAAAGGCGGGCCCGGTTTGGGCCCGCCTAAAACGTTGCCTGATGTCTGGTTGATTACGGGGTGGCCGGGGCCGATTTGGCCAGCTCGGCGGTCACCAGTCCGGAGAGCACGTCGCTGCCGTTACGTGAAGCGGTGTAGGCCGCCAAACGCGTGCGAGTCTCCGCAAATTGGGCGGATGCGGGATCGGCCGAGGGCAGCTTTTTGTCGGCTGCGTAGACGATCAAGCCCTGTTCGATAGAGGTGACCATGGGTGAAAGGGCTCCCTTGGGCAGGTTCTCAATTGCGTTGTAAATGCTGTAGTCGAGGTCCTGCGGAGGCTTGGCCAAGGTGAAGGCGGGCCAGGTCTTGACGTCGAGTTTAGCGGGGATGGTGGACGCGCAAGCAGCCACGGCCTTGGCGAGGGTGTCGCCGGCTTTCAAGCGAGCCTCAAGTGCGGTGCGCAAGGTGGCACCGGCCTCCGAAAAGCGCTTGCGCTTCTCGGATTCCAGATAGTCGGCCGTGACGCGCTCTTTGACCTCGGTGAGGGCGGGCTGGCGGGCCGGAATAGTCTCGTTCCAGACGAGGATGGCGGCACCGCGGCCTGTTTCGACTGGGTCGGAAAAGATACGCTGCGGGCCAGTTTTAAGGGCTTCGTCGGCGACGCGGCGATTGGTGCCGAGCTCGGCAGGAATGGCGTCGGCGTTGAACGCAGCCAGGGTTTTGCGACTGAGCTGGCGGGCGGCGAGGAAGCTGTCGAGGGTGGCGGCGGAAACCTTGCCATCGTACAGCGCCACGGCGAGATCGCCGGCGGCGTCGTTGGCAAGGGCTTGGGCACGCTCCATTTTGTAAGCCTCTTCGACTTGCTTGCGGGCGGCGGCGAAGTCGGCATCGGGGGTGGAAACGGCGGCGGGCTTGTCGCCGAGGGGCTTAAGGAAGCGGGCGCTGTTGGCGTCGTAATAGGCGCGCAGTTTTTCTTCGGTTACGGTCACCTTGCCAATGAATGCGGCGGAGGGGAAATCGATGTAGCTCACGCCTACTTTGGGGCCGATCTCGTAGCGGGCACCGTTAAACTCCATGAATTTAGCCAGGGCCTCTGGGGTCGCGGTGATCGAGGGGCTGAAGCTCGGGAGGTCAATGGTGACGGCTTCGAGCGTCCAGGTGGTGTTGGCGCGGTTGAGCTGCTGCTGGACATCGGCGGGCAAGACGTAGCCGGGGCCGGAGAGCAGCTTGAGGACCTGCTGGTACGTCACGTCGTCGGCGATCACGCGGGTGACGTCGCTTTCGCGCAGTTGGGGGTTGGTTTTGAGGTCGTCGCGAAACTTGGCGTAAACCTTGGCGTCGAATTGGCCGTCGGCGCCGGCGAAGGCGCGCAGGGTCTGAATATGGCGGGTGAGGTCGTCGTTGGACGGAGTGGGCAGGTTGAGTTCGCCGGCCAGGTGGAGGGCGGCCAGACGCTGGAGTGCGTACTGCTGGAACTGGCCTTCGCTGCGCATCTGCATGCCGTGGAGTTGCACACTCAACGAGGCATCGCGGACCAGCTCTTTGGTGTCCTCGGAGGCGGCTAGGTTAATCCCAAAGTAGGGGCGGGCCGGGGTCTGCTTGGCGACATGACCAAAGCCGGAAGAGGCATTGGTGATGAACACGAAGGAGATTATGACCAGAATGAGCAGGGCGAGAAACAGCCACTTGAAGTGCTGCTGGAAGGTACGTTGGATCCAGGAAATCATAGAGGTAAAAGGGCCGATGGTGAGTGGAGTGCGGGATGATTCAAGAGCCGAATACACGGCTTTTTTCAGGGTTAATGCATCGCGATTTTGAGTGCGCAACTGATATTTTTCTTCAACGGAGCGCGCCGGAACACCGTGCGGGAAGCGCATTTTTCCACCTTAAAATGGTCGTGGGGATATCCGCTCGGCTTACATTCATTACCGCCTGGGTGAGGGAAATAATCTTCCCCAAGGCATAAAAATGGCCGCGCAGTGAGTTATGCGCGCGATGGCGGGGAAGCCGGATTACCGTTTGGTAGCAGGCAAAAAGTCGCTGCTAGAACGGGGCGGACACAACCGGCGCTTCAAGTCGATAGCACAAACATGGCGTACCCAGCCATGCCGGCCAAGCCAAGCCCGGCCGCTAGGCCGACGCCGATAAAGTTAATGAATACCGTGCAAAAATAGAGTCCCAGCGAGCCCAGTGCAAAACTCGCCATGGGGGTGGTCTGGCCGTGTGACCAGAGGATGACGCCGACCATGCCTATGCCGAGGGTGGCGCTCAAACGAACAACGGGGTATGCCTGCGTGACTTGAAGGAATAATAGGAGTGCAAGTACGGCCTGGCCAACCCCGAGAATGGCCAGTGGCTGGAGCAGCAGGCTATCCACATCAAGCTGCGTTAAAATGTCGATGGAGGGCATGCACAGGGCGGCTGCGCTGATGCACAGAATGATGGTTGCAGACCAGCGGCCAATGCCAGCGGCGCGCTCGCGGGCGATGATCGGGTCGAGCTTGTCGGCAGTTTCCGCGGTGCGCCCATCGGCGGCGGCCAGCAGTTGAACGACTGAAATCGGGGCGGCGTTAGTGTCGGCAACATTGAGCGTTTTAAACGTTGTTTTGGCCTTCAGTTTAAGAGCCACTTTTTGCGGAAAAATAATCGCGCAGACCGCTGGATTGGTCTCAAGGGTAACCCACTGTTCGGTACCGGAGTCGTAGTAAAGCGTCTCCTTGGTGATTTGGCCGTTTTCGGCCAAGGACACCATGTGCTCGTGGTTAAACGGCCCACGGGCTTCGGTTTCGGACGCGTTTCGGATGTAGAATTCCTGCGTGGCCATAGGGGGTAAGTGTTGGGTTGAACGTGTTTAGGTGCGGGTGGGGCCGCAAGCGTTGTTTTGGCGTCCAGGGCCGTTGGGTCACATGCGATTGACTGTGCGCAAGCCAAGGAGTTCGAGGCCGGTTTCTAGAACGAGAAGCGTACGCGCACAAAGCAGGAGACGACGGGCGCGAACTGCGGGGTCTTCGACCGCGACTTTGTCGGCGGCGTAAAACGCGCTAAACTCGCCCGCCAGCTCGTAGAGATAAAGCCCGAGGAAATGCGGCCGCAGACCGGCGGTGGCCAGAGAGGTCGCATCGGCGAACTTCACCAGTTTACGGGCTAGTGCCAGTTCGGCTGGAGTCTCGATTGCGTTGGCCGCAGCCTCAGTGGCGACATCCCCAGGAGTGGCTTCGAGTTTGCGGAAAATGGAGCGGATGCGCGCGACCGCGTAGAGCAGGTACGCGGCGGTGTTGCCCTCCAATGAAATCATCTTGTCCCACGAAAAGAGGTAGTCGCTGGAGCGGTTTTGGGAGAGGTCCGCGTATTGGACCGAGCCGATACCGACGATCTCGGCGATCTGGGCGCGCTCAGCCTCGGGCAAATCGGTGCTGCGTTCATCGACCAGGCGGCGGGCGCGTTCGATCGCCTCGCGCAGCAGGTCCTTCAACTTGATGTTTTCGCCGCTGCGGGTTTTGAGCGGCTTGCCGTCCTCGCCGAGCACCGTGCCGAAGGCGACGTGTTCAAGGTGCGGGCAGGCGCGGCCGGTTTTATCAAACCACTTTTGGGCGGTGAGAAACAGTTGCTGGCAATGGTCGCCTTGGCGCGAGTCGATCACGTAGGCGGCGGCGTCGGCCTTGAGTACTTCTTGGCGGTAGAGGATGGTGGCGAGGTCAGTCGAGGCGTAGTTCGCCGCGCCGTCGGATTTGCGTACGAGGAAGGGCTGTTCCTTGAAGCGGGGGTGCTCGGGGTGAAACACCACCAGCGCACCTTGGCTCTCGGTGGCGAGGCCGCACTCGGTGAGTTCGCGGTAAACGCGCTCGACCTTGTCGTTATAAAAACTTTCGCCGAGCGTAAGGTCGAAAC
>JBILJE010000224.1:0-5451 GCA_044377395.1 Rariglobus sp.
AGGCCCGGGCGGTTACCACATTCACCTCGACGACAAACACTCGAAGAAACACTGATCCTGCACGGGCCTTAATCTATATAGCGGCATGATATAAACGCCGTTATATGGGCACCTGCCCGACAACCTTATCTCCCATTTTTAGCCAATGAGCACACACGCGGCCGCCGGGGCCATCGATCACCACCACGACCACACTACCACGACCGGCATTCCTAACAAGAAGCTGTTCATGTGGGCGTTTCTCGCATCGGACTGTATGTTTTTCGGCGCGCTCATCTCGACGCACCTGATTTACCGTCTCCATCCGACACCCAACCAGCCCGACATTCTCGGACTGTTCTCGCTAGAGCTGACGTCGTTCTCGACGTTCATCCTGCTCATGTCGTCACTGCTGATGGCGTTGGCGGTTAACACCTGCCAAAAGGGCAAGGTCGGCGCGACCCGCAAGATGCTGCTCGGCACGATCGTCTTCGGTCTGATCTTCCTAGCCTGTCAAGTTTACGAATTCAGCCACTTCGTGCACGCGAAAGGCCTCACGCTCAACAGCAGCATGTTTGGCTCCACCTTCTATACATTAACTGGCACCCACGGCTGCCACGTCGCAATCGGTGTATTATGGCTGGTGCTGATGTATATTCGTACGTTCAAACCGGCCGACGGCAGCCCATGGATTCTCAAATCCATCATTCACCTGCTTGTTTTCACGGTCGTAACGGTGGCTTCAATTAAAGCGCTGCTGGGCGGCGTGCATGCGATCCAGGACCACGGTGCCACCGCCGAGGCTTTCTCGACTCTCTTGAACCACGAACTGCCTGCACTCATTGCCACCGCAGTGGGTTTGATTGCACTGGTTGTATTGGCCCGCCCAGGCAAGGCCGTCGAATTTGGCGAGGCCAATGCGGTCGATGTGGAGTCCATGGGGCTTTATTGGCACTTTGTTGATATCGTTTGGATCGTGATCTTCACCGTCGTCTACTTGCTCGAATACCTTTGATTAATTTGCCCATGAGCGCCCCCACCCACTCCTCCGTTTCGGCTGACCACGGTCATACCGAAACCAGCAAGTTTCATGTTTTTGTTCAGCTCGCCATGATTCTCGCCGTCATCACCGGCGTTGAAATCGTGCTGATCTACCTTCCGTTGGTTAAATGGCTGATTGTCAGCAGTCTTGTCATCCTATCGGTGGTGAAGTTCATGCTGGTGATCTTCGTCTTCATGCACCTGAAATGGGATAAACTTTTTTGCACGATCCTGTTCTTTATCGGGTTGATCCTCGCCGGCGGCACGGTGGCGGCCCTGATGGCAATTTTCGCCGCAACGGACAGCATTCCGCTAAAAGCCCAAGAAATCTACGCTGAGAAAGCGGCAGCCGCAAAGTAAGCGGTTGAGACGAAAAAAAGGCGGCTCCCAAAAGAGCCGCCTTTTTTTATATCTACCGATAAACGAACGCCACGATTGCAACCCTTCTTCTGCGTTGCCAACGCAATTTAATCACTAACCCTCACTGCATTCATGAACCAACGCATCAAAGGCATCCTTAAATACTACATACAGCCCACTGTCTTGTGTATTGGCCTAGCCTACGCACTCGGTGCCACCCCGTGGATGCAACGACTAGAAAACGTTCCGCTTGATCTCATTACACAATATCGAGTGCGCTATCAACAACCGGCTGACTCAAGAGTGGTCATAATTGGTATCGATGATAGCAGTATCGAAGACAATGCGTACGGCCGTTGGACGTGGGATCGGCAGATTCACGGACGCTTTATGGAGAGTATCTCCCACGGGAAACCCTCTGTGCTCGTTTGGGATATTCTATTTACCGAGAAGTCCGCTGATTTTAAAAGCGACCTGATCATACAAGCTGGCGCTCACAAACTGCAAAAGCGGGTTATTTTTGCGGCCTACACCAGTGGCGACGATCCCCAACAGCCATCGCCGATTCCCTCATCCAATCTTCCCATTACCAACATCGAGGGTGAACAAAGCCGTTTACCCACCTCGGCATTTGGCGTGCGCCCCATTCTCGGATTACAAAAAGCCGGACTAACCGCTTATGTAGATACACCTCCAGGCAATGATGGCGTGCGGCGCTCCGCGCCCATGCTCCAGCGTATTGACGGAAAAGTTTACCCGAGCTTATCCCTTCAAGCCCTGATGCTTTTTGGTAATGTCGCACCCGCCGAGGTACGCGTCGTATTGGGCGAAGCGATTTACTTAGACGGGAAAAGTTTTCGGCGACGTATTCCGATCAATCACTCTGGCCAGTACGAAATTAACTATCGTTATGCGCTCGAAGGTGCAAAAAACGCCGGAAACGTATTCCCCTATTATGATATCACAGAAAGCTATCATCAAAACTTTGTCGCTAAATCCCCGTTTCCCGATCTTCCAGAGGTAAGCGATAAAATCCTGATTGTGGGGCAGATTGCTACAGGACTAAGCGATATGGGCGTCACCCCTTACGGCGCCGAGACCCCCCTTGTTCTGGTGCACGCGAACGTCATTGATAACATCCTCAACGAGGACTACGCGATCTATATAGCCAACTGGAAGGTGCTGATCGTAACGTTTGCCGTGGGGTTAAGCGGACTGCTTATATTATCTAAAAAATCGCTGAAGCGCAAAGCTGTTTTTGCCCTTGGCGTACCGGCAATATATCTTTCGATCGGTTTCGCCTGCTGGACCTTGTGGAGCATCTGGCTCCCCCTGATTTGGCCACTGGTTGGATTTGGTAGTTTGCAGGTCTTTATGATTGTTCGCCAATTAGTTAATGAGCAACGCGCCGCCCAACGTATAAAAGGCATGTTCGGCACCTATGTTTCACCTGAACTGGTCAAGCGTATGATCAACTCAGGTCAATCGCCCGAACTGGGTGGCCACCAGGAGGAAATCACCGCCTATTTCTCCGATATTCAGGGCTTCTCCGGTTTTTCAGAAAAACTCTCGCCGGCCCAACTTGTGGTTTTAATGAATGAATACCTCAGCGCTTGTACCAATATAATCCAAGAAGAAGGCGGCACACTGGATAAATATATTGGTGATGCCGTGGTCGCCATGTTTGGAGCCCCGCTGCCGCTTCCTGACCATGCCCTGCGCGCCTGCGTTGCCAGCCAGCGCATCCACCTCAAGTTACTTGAGCTTCGTGAAATATGGAAATCTCACGGCCACACTTGGCCCCAGATCGTGATCGAGATGCAATCACGTATTGGGCTCAATAGCGGGCCAGTAATTGTCGGGAATATGGGCAGTACGACGCGTTTCAATTACACGATGATGGGCGACAATGTGAACCTTGCTGCCCGCATGGAGTCCGGCGCTAAAAGTTGGGGTGTTTATTCAATGTGCACGGATGCCACCAAAAACGCCTGCGAAAGCCATGGCGGCGACCGCGTCGTTTTCCGCGCTCTTGGCCGAATCGTGGTCAGAGGCCGCTCCACGGCCGTTCCCATTTTTGAAATCGTCGGCCTCAAGGAAAACGTCTCCGAAAAAACACGGGGATGCCTGCGTATCTTTGAACAAGCTTTGGCCCTGCACTATCAACGCGATTGGGATGGCTCGCTGTCGCTGTTCCGCCAAAGCGCGTCACTGGAACCCAATCAACCGGGCGTCACTGTTGGCGTCACCAGCAACCCCTCGCTTATCTACATCGACATCGTTCAACGCTACCAAGTTTCCCCGCCGCCTGCCGACTGGGATGGCGAATATGTGATGTCGGTTAAATGAGAACAACAACCATTACATCGCCGCAATCACTCGCGGCCAGATGTACTTAAAGGGCCGGGTAAACTCCTTGGGGCGCTCCACGATACCACGACTCACCTCAGCGATGGTAAACCACTCGCCACGCTCGATCTCGGCCGGATGAAGCACGAAGGGCCCCTCGCTACGAAAGCAGTAAACCCACACGAATTCGAAGCCGGTATCCGGACCGGCATCCAACTTGAACAGGGGCTCCAGCGCGTGCTCGGGCCCGATCACCACGCCGATCTCTTCGGCCACTTCGCGCGCCACCGCAGCCTCGTAACTTTCGCCGCTATCGAGGTGACCCGAGCACGAGGAGTCCCAGCGGCCCGGAGAGGTGTCTTTGAGCATCGAGCGCTTTTGCAAAAACACCCGGTCATCGGCACCGAATGCCAGGGCATGCACCGAGCGGTGCAGGAGCTTTTGCGTGTGAACTTCTTTGCGCGTGGACTGGCCGACCACTTCGTCGCGCACGTTAACCACGTCGAAGATTTCATCGTCGCGCTGGGCTGTAAGGCGGGAAGGCATGTTTTTGTGATCGCGTCGGTGGTACGGGCTCTTTCGTGTGTAAAACCTATTTAATCTCCCATGGCCAAAATCGACGTCAATAAGGTTGCAGAAATTCTTAAGCGAAACGAACTCGAGCCCGCGCTCCTGCGTCAGATCGTCGAGGAGATGAACCTCATGGTGCAGCCCGAGGTGGACGAGGAAAAGCCGCCTGCGCTCAAGAAGCAGTACGCCATCCTTATTTCCGACCCGGAGAAACGCCTGCCCGAGGGCAACGACTTCGTCGGCTGGGTGCTCCAGGTTCCCGAAAACGAAAGCGTGCTCACCACCACCGAACGGATTTGGAAGGGTGCCTACGAGTTTAACACCACGAAAAAGGGCCGGCTCATGCCCGCCAAAACCATCGGCGAAGCACTCGAACACATCCCCGCCAAACACTTCAAGGAAGTCGGCGTGTTTGTTAAAACCAAGGTCGCCGTGCTCATGCTCAAGACCGACAACGAAATCCCCACCGAGGAAAGCGACAAGGACGCCCGCAAGCGTAAGGGCTAAGCGGATCGCACACCCCGTGCGCCCGCTTCTTTCATGACGACGGACTGGCTCCACCTCCTCGCCCCGCTGTTTGTGGTGGCGGTGTTGTACGGCTCGGTGGGCCACGGCGGGGCATCGGGTTACTTGGCGGTCATGGCGCTTGCCGGTATCGCCCCAGCGGTGATGAAGCCCACCGCGCTCACCCTCAACCTCGCGGTCTCATTGATCGCAACCGTACTGTTTTTACGCGCCGGCCATTTTGTCTGGCGGCTGTTTTGGCCCTTCGCCCTCAGCTCGATTCCGTTCGCCTTTCTCGGCGGGCGACTCGACCTGCCGCCGCCCCTTTTTAAAAGCCTGCTGGCGCTCGCCCTCGGTTTCGCCGCCCTCCGGCTGCTGCTGCCCGCGCCGAAACCAAGCGAACTACGCCCCTGCCCGCTCGGCTGGGTTTTACTTCTCGGCGCTCTCATGGGACTGATCTCGGGCCTGATCGGCGTGGGCGGCGGCATTTTTTTAACCCCTCTGCTGCTCCTCCTGGGCTGGGCCCAACCGAAGACCGCCGCGGCGGTCTCGGCCCCCTTTATATTCGTCAACTCCGCCGCAGCGCTTTTGGGCCAGCCTCTGGCTTCTTCGCTAGGCCAATTGCCGACGGCTTGGCCTTGGCTGATG
>JBILJE010000225.1:0-5436 GCA_044377395.1 Rariglobus sp.
TCAATGGAGGCCGATAGCTTTTCGCCTGCTTTGCAACACGCAAAAAGAACAGAGGATGGTGATGCTTACCAATTTGCAGTGAACTATCGCCCTTTTAAAAGTGCGCGGTTATATGCAAAATATGATCATGCCTATCGTTATCCAGCTACCGATGAAGTGGCCTATTATCAAGGAAGTCCGGGCGGAATTGGGCCTAGCTCAAATATTTTCTTTAATGAGAGTTTAAAGCCTGAAACAAGTGATAATTTTGAGTTTGGGGCTGATTATAGTAAGGGGTTTTTGTCTCTTGGTGGGGCCGCTTACCATATGGTGACAACAGATGAAATAGCGTTTCATCGGTATTCATCCTCACCATTTAGGGGGCTCAATGAGAATCTTGCTAAGACAGAGCGCAATGGCGTTCAGGCACACGTTGTTTATGATCGTTGCTGGGTTGGGTTTCGTGCACGAGCCGACGTTGTGGATGCACAGATCAAAGAGGATCCTATCAATAACAATGTTGGCAGGGTTCCAATGGTTCCGCGCTGGCAAACAACTGAAACCGTGTTTTCTCGGCCTCTGACAGGATTAATGGTTGAGTTAACTCATCGATACTTGGGTGAATCTACCGCAAGTCCATCTTCCTCAGGTATAATGCCTGCGGCGGGTTTCTTTGATACTAAGATTTCTTATGATGTTACCCCGCGTTGGTCGGTTTACTCCGGGGTTAATAATATAGCGGATAAAAAGAGTATGGCGGCAAATTTTTTCGGGGGCATATACCCCAACGAAGGCCGCTTTATCTACCTTGGCAGCACGTATAAATTCTGATGCCGCTTAGGTTGATGAAGCTGATACGCTGGTCTATAGTATATTCGCTCAGCGCCGTTTTGGCGCTGGGCGTTTTGTGCGCCCAGGTGCCGCCCTCCGCTCACCGCGTCGTTTCGCAAACCGTCGGCACCGACGAGCTCTTACTCGCCTTGGCCGAGCCGGCGCAGGTTGTCGCGTTGAGCGAACTGGGGTGGAATCCCAATTATTCGGCGGTGGTCGCCGAGGCGGCGGCCTATCCGCGCATCCCGCCCGGGGGCGATGCTGAATCCATCCTGCGCCACCGCCCAACTCTCGTCCTCTGCGCCGATTACAGCCGCACCGAACTCGTTACCCAGCTCCGCCGCGCCGGGGTGCCGGTCTTGATTTTTGACCGTTACGCGACCCTCGACGACGCTTTTGCCAACTTGCGCCGTCTCGCCCGGGAGCTCGGCCCGGCCGCCGAACAACGCGCCGAGGCGCTCATCGCCGAGGGCCAGGCCCGCGTGCAGCGGCTTAAAACCGCGCTGGCTGGTGTCACCCCAAAACGAGTGATCGCCCCTTCGACCTACGGGGTCATGGCCGGCGATGGCACCACCTTTCAGGATCTGTGCAACTACGCGGGCGCGATCAACCTCGGCGCGACTCTCGGTGGTCTGCATGGTCATGTGCCGCCCCCCAGTGAAAAAATGCTCACTTGGCCCATTGACGCCGTCGTCCTTGACGGCCCCGACCTCGCCGTTGCGCTGGCGGTGTTTAAAAAACTGCCGCCTTACGCCTATCTGTCTGCTGTGCGCGAGGGCCGGGCAGTGCGCGTCGAGTCCTATCAACTCAGCTGTGTGAGCCATCGACGTATCGACGGCTACGAACAGTTGGCGCGCGCGCTGCATCCGGAGGCGTTTATCGCAAAATGAGTTTTATTAATTATTTGATAACTAATGCTTACGGCTTTGGTGCTGTCTTGACAGCATTCGGCTCTGAGCGTCTTTTAAAACCATGAGAACCACGGTCACGTTGGATCCGGATACGGTGCAATTGCTCCGGCGGACGGCGGCTGCGCGGAGGCAAAGTTTGAAGCGGGTGCTTAACGACAGCATTCGGCGCGGTTTGTCCGCCGACGTGTCGAATGCTGCGAGGGAAGCGGAGTCCGGTGATGAGGCGCTGCCGACGTTTTCTTCGGCTTATGCGGCGGGGGTGGAGCGCGGCGGCGCGAACCGGCTGGCGGATGAAATGGAGTTGGAGGCGGAGTTGGCGCGGAAGGGGCAGCGGGCATGATTATTCCCGACACTAATCTGCTGATTTACGCCTACAACGCGGCTGATCCCGACCATGCGCGCGCGGCCCGCTGGTGGCGCGGCTTGCTCGGCGGGCGACGCGACGTGGGCGTGCCAGTGGTGGTGATTTTGGCCTTTGTGCGCCTGACGACCTCACCCCGGTTTTTGGTGCAACCCCTGGCGTTGGAAACGTGCCTGGGGTTAATCGAATCCTGGTTTGTGCGGGACCATGTGCGGCTGTTGCCCCCTTCCGGCGAGCACCTGCCGCTGCTGCTGCGGTGTCTGCGCGAGGCCGGTGCGGGTGGGAACTTGAGCACCGACGCGCATCTGGCCGCCCTCGCCTTGGAATATAACGCTGAGCTCCACACGGCGGATACCGATTTTAAGCGGTTTGCCGAGGTGCGATATGTTAACCCGCTCAAGGACTAATACCCAAAGGCGATCAAGATGAGCTTAATTAACCTGGTTCCTATGGAGCGGTTGCCTTTGGGCAAACACCTTGAGCTCACGCTCAAGGCCACGAGGAGTGTGTTCGCGAAGCGTGTGCTCGCGAAGCAGGTGCTCGCAAGGCATGTGTTCGCGAAGCAGGTGTTCGCAAGGCGTGTGTTCGCGAAGCATGTGCTCGAGAAGCATGTGTTCGCCGAAGCATGTGGCCTTGAGCGTGAGCTCAAGGATGCCGCCTCAACCTGAAAGCTAATTAGTATAAGCTCGATGCACTCGCCCCCCCTTCAACGCCTCGCCCTGCCCATCGCTTTCACGGCGCTGGTGGGGTTGTCGTTGGTGTCGCTCGGGGTCGGCGACATGCGCCTGTCGCTCGCCGAAATCGGCCACGGCCTGCTGGACCGCGATTCGCTGGCGGGGACCATTCTCTGGCAGATTCGGCTCCCTCGTTTGTTGGTCGGGGTGCTGGTGGGCGCGGCCTTGTCGGCGAGCGGGCTGGTCATGCAGGCGTATTTCCGCAACAGCCTCGCCAGTCCCGGACTGCTCGGGGTGAGCAGCGGCGGGGCGGCCGGCGCAGTCATCGCGATCGCTGCGGGTTGGGCTGGAGCCTCGCTCCTCGTGTTGCCCGCGGCGGCGATCATCGGCGCCATGGTAGCGACTGCCGCGGTACTCAGCCTGGCCCGCAAAGGTGCCAGTACCGAGCGCTTGCTGCTGGCCGGCGTAGCCCTCAACGCCCTGCTCGGCGCGGTCACCAGTTACGTGCTCTCGCAGGCCAACGTGTCGTTTGAGCGCAACGGCCAGATCCTGTTCTGGTTGCTAGGCGGATTGGAGGATCGCACCTGGGAACACGCGGTCATGGCCCTGCCGATTGTACTGGGGGCGATTGTCCTGTGGCCACTTGGTCGCCAGATGGATCTGCTCAGCCTCGGGGCCGACGAAGCGCAGAGCCTCGGGGTCAACGTGCGCCGGTTGCGCCGGCAGCTCCTGGTGTTGTCCACCTTGATGACCGCCCTGGCCACGGCGGTGGCCGGCACGGTGGGTTTTGTCGGCCTGATCGTGCCGCATCTGCTGCGCCTGCTGGTCGGGCCGGAGCATAAACGGCTCGTGCCGCTCTCGCTGATCGGCGGGGCGGCGTTTGTGGTGGCGTGCGATATTTTCGGCCGCTCGGTGGGCGGCCTGCGACTGGGCATCGTGACCTCGCTGGTGGGCGGCCCATTTTTCCTGTGGCTGCTGCGGAGGACCGAACGATGAGCGCGCTCACCCTGCAAAACATCAGCGTGCCGGGGCGGTTGCTCGACGTGAGCCTTGACCTGCCTGCGGGCGCCACGGTCGCGCTGGTCGGTCCCAACGGCTCGGGTAAGTCCACGCTGTTGCAGGCGGCCGCCGGGTTGTTGCCCTGCTCGGGACGGGTGAGGTGGGCGGGCCGGCCGCTCGCCGCGATTCCGTTTATGGAACGGGGCCGGCAGGCCGCTTGGGTGCCGCAGGAGGCGCGCTTCGAGTTTGGGTTCAGCGTGCGCGCGGTGGTGGCCCAGGGGCGTTTCGCCCACGGTGACGACAACGCCGGTGTCGAGGCCGCGCTGGCAGCGATGGATTTACTCGCGCTGGCCGAGCGGGCGGTGAACCAACTCTCGGGCGGTGAACGCCACCGCGTGTTGCTCGCCCGCGCGCTCGCTACCGGCGCGCGGATGCAGCTCTGGGACGAGCCGCTGGCCGCCCTCGATGTGCGCCACGCCCTGCAAGCGCTGGTGCTGGCGGACAAGCTCAAGCGTGCCGGATCCACGGTGGTGGTGTCCTTGCACGACCTGCGCGTTGCCCAGTGTTTCGACCACCTCGTGGTGATGCACGCCGGCGGGATTTTTGCCCAAGGCCGGCCCGACGCCGTGCTCACCCCCGAGTTGCTGCTCACCGTGTTCGGTGTGCAGGCGCGTCTCGAACCCGGGCTCACCCTCTCGTTGCCCTCATCCGCCTCCTCCGCATGAAAGCCCTCGGCGTCCTCGGCACCTCCTCCAACGCAGGTAAAACTTGGATGACCGCCGCGCTGTGCGCGTGGTTGCGCCGCGAGGGCGTGCGGGTCGCCCCGTTCAAGGCCCAGAACATGTCCAACAACGGCTGGGTCACGCCCGGCGGCGGCGAGATGGCCCGCGCCCAAGCCGTGCAGGCCGAGGCGTGCGGGCTCGAGCCCTGCGTGGAGATGAACCCGATTTTGCTCAAACCGAGTGGCCCGATGGGCTCGCAGTTGATCGTGCTTGGCCAGGCCCGCCAGCACCAGGCCGGCCGCGATTATTACCGGGATTTTGAGCAGAACTGGCAGGTTGTTCGCGAGACGCTCGACGGCTGGCGCTCACGCTGCGACGTGCTGGTGATGGAGGGCGCCGGCAGTCCGGTGGAACTCAATTTGATGGAGCGCGACCTGGTCAACCTTCGCCCGATCCGTCACCTCGACGGCCGCTGGGTGCTCGTCGGCGACATCGACCGCGGCGGCATTTACGCGCAACTGGCCGGCACCTGGAACCTGCTCCCGCCCGAGGACCGCGCCCGTGGGCTCGGCGCGATTGTTAACCGCTTCCGTGGCGACCTGTCGCTGTTCCCCGATCCCAATCGCTGGCTTGCGCCGCACGCCCCCGGCTTCCCCATCCTCGGCACGGTGCCGTTCCGCCCCGACCTCCAGCCGGAGGAGGAAGACGGACTCGCCGCCGGCGACGAGGATCGCGGCACGGGCGACTCCATTGCCTGGATACGCCTGCCGCACGCCGCCAACCTCACCGATTGCCAGCCGTGGTGGGACGACGCCGGCGTGCGCACCCGTTGGATCGCCGATCCGGCGCATCTGGCCGCCTGCCGCGCGATCGTCATTCCAGGCACCAAAAACACCATCGCCGACCTGCGCTGGTTGCGCGCCAGCGGCATGGCTGATGCCATCCTCGCCGCCGCCCGC
>JBILJE010000310.1:0-3545 GCA_044377395.1 Rariglobus sp.
GCGATAACCCTCGGGCTGGGCCATGCCGAAGTTGCGCGCGATTTTCTCCTTGGTGTCGCGGCCCTTTTGCTGGGCGATGATCATGACGGCTTCACCGTTAAAAAAGGCGGTCCCGCCGATCAGCGCGCGGTCGTCGTTGAATTGGCGATCACCGTGGAGCTCAGTGAAGTTCTCACAGATCAAGTTCACGTAATCGAGCGCGTAGGGGCGCTTCGGATGCCGGGCGATTTGCACCTTCTGCCATGGGGTGAGACCGGAGTAGATTTCGCGTTGGGTGGAGGAGATTTTACGCTCAATGGCTGCAATCTCCTTGGCCACATCGAGGTTGTTCTCAAGCGACTGCTGACTGAGTTGCTCCAGCTGTACGCTGAGCTCACGCAAGGGCTTTTCAAACTCGAGGGTGTAGACGGGTTTTTCCATGTGAAGCCGGGGAGGGTAGGGGGTTGGCGCGGCGCGTGTCAATTGGCGGTGTGCGCGAGGGCAAGGGTGCTACTGCACCCCGCCTTGGTGCGCCTCGGGGTTTTTAAGCTGGTCCTTCCAGCTGAGAATTTTTGCCTGCGCGCCGTATTTTTCAGCGGTGGGTTTGTCGCCTTTTTCCATCCAGATGCGCGAGAGTGTGGTGTTGATAAACAGATCGTCGGGCCGGACTGCATGGCCTTGCTCGGCTGCGTGCAAGGCATCGTCAAAGCGGCGCAGGCTGAACAGGATCTCGGCGAGCGCGTGCCAGGCCTCGAAGCAGCTGGGGGCGGTGGCGGTGACACGGGCGAGTTTGGCTAGGGCGGTATCGGTCTCGCCCATGGTGAAATCAAAGGTGGCGTCTTCGATGAGCGTTTGCAGGTCGGCTTCGGTCATGGTGGCAAAAAGGTTTCACGTTGGGGCAGGTCGGGCCGGGCGCAAGGTTGCTCGTGCAGACGCTTACCGTAACGTTTTCGCCCGGCGCAGGGTTTCAAACCAGGCCGGCGGTGCGGAAACTATAAAAACCGAGGCCGCACGGATCGGCCCCCGCTTGGCCAATAATAAGGTGGTCGAGTAGGGCGATGTCCACCGCGTGACTGGCCTCGCGCAATTGCCGCGTCATGCGGATGTCCGCAGCACTGGGTGCGGGGTCGCCCGAGGGGTGGTTGTGGGCGCAGAGCACGGCGGAGGCCGACTCCTTGATCGCTTCGCGAAACACTTCACGCGGGTGCGCAAGGGTATTGGTTGCGGTGCCGGAGGTGATCTCGGTGCATTTGAGCAGTCGGTTGCGCCGGTTGAGGCTCAAAACCCAGAATTTTTCGACGACAAGGCCGTGGGTTAAAGGGCGGATGAATTCGGCGGCTTGTTGCGCGGTGTCGAGCAGCGGTTGGAGTGGCGGGTTGCCCGTCTGGCAGAGGACGCGGCGGGCGATTTCCATGACGGTAATGAGTTGGAGTGCTTTGATCCGGCCGATGCCCTTGAGCTTTTTGAAGTCGGTCTCACGCCAAGCGATGAGTCCGGCCAGTGACCCGGCGTCGGCAATCAGGCGATGGGAGAGGGTGAGCACGTCGTGGCCCTGGGTGCCGCTGCGCAGCAGCATGGCGAGCAGTTCGCTGTCGCTGAGCGCGGTGGCCCCGAGTTTTTCCAAGCGCTCCTGGGGGCGGTCGCCGACGGCGAGAGTTTGCAGGCGGTTGGTGGCAAGCGGCGGTGGCGCGGGTGGCGTGAGCGCGGGCTGAGCCGCGAGGGTGGGCGCGAGGCTGGGAGCGAGCGGGGCAGCAAAAGGGGTTAATAGGTGCATGGGCTTGGAGCGGTTCCGCGCTTAAGGTGGCCTTTGGCCCAAGAAGGTTCACCGCAGGGGGCTCATTTCTGCGGGTTTCACGGTTTTTGGTGGAGGGCCGGCTCTAGGTGCGGGACGCCGCAACCGCGGGGTTGGGACACAAAAAAGCCCCGACATGCGTCGGGGCTTTTATTGGTATCCGTTTTACGGATTACTGCTTGAGGACAACCAGCTCAACGCGGCGGTCCTTGGCGCGGGTCACTTCGTCGGCGTTCTCGATGGCGTCGAGGCTGCCCTTGGAGAGAACCTCGATCTTGTCGGCGGCAACGCCAGTGGTGCTCAGGTACTGCTTGGCGGCATTGGCGCGGCGGTCACCCAGACCGAGGTTGTACTCGGAGGTGCCCTTCCAGTCGCAGTGGCCTTCAAGAAGGATGCGGGCAGTGGGGTTGGCTTCGAGATAGGCCTTGGCGGCATCCAGTTTGGAGCGCTCGGAGGCTTTGATGCCGGATTGGTCGAAATCGAAATAGACCGGCTGGAGCAAACCGCGGACTTGGCCGTCGATTGCGTTCGGGTCACGACCGGTGAGGTCGGTGCCGGGAGCGGCGCCGTTCATGCCATCGCTCAGGCCACCGATGCCAGCACCGGAGAGGCCGCCATCAGGGCCGAGAACCGTGGAGGACGGGTCGGGGCGCTTGGGCTTTTTGGAGCAACCGGAGAGAACCACGGCGGCGGCGAGCAGAACAAAACTGAGTTTCTTGATGGAGAAGTTCATAGTTGGACGATTAAAAATAGGCGACGTTGGTTGACCTTACGGGGCATTTATTTTGGGTCGCAAGATATTTAACCGAGACTTTGAAAACCGTGTCCACCGCACTCCCCACTGTATGGTTTCTTTTTGATAATGGCTCCGTGCGCCCCGACTCCACGTTGAGCTTGCGCCGGTTGGCGGCTGCACTTTCCGCGCACCTGGGGCATGCCGTTCAGCCGATTTCACTGTTGCACTCCACCAAGGTCGAGACTGCCGCCCTTGGCGGGGTTCCGGCGCGCCTGCTGGAGCCCGCCCTCGTCGAGTTTTTTTCGGCTAACCCAGCTGGTGAGGCGGTTTTGATGCCGTTGTTTTTTGGCCCGAGTGCGGCGCTCACCGAATACGTGCCGGCCCGGGTGGCGGCGGTGCGGGAGCGCTTCCCCCACGCACGGGTGCGGTTGGCACCTTGGATGGTTAACCCGGCTGAAACGGACTCGCGGGTGGCGGAAATTTTGGCCGACCAGGTACGCCAGACCGCACGTGCGCGGAGCTGGGTGCGGCCGCACGTGATTCTGGTGGATCATGGCTCGCCGCAACCCTCCGTGGCCGTGGTGCGCAACCACCTCGGTGCGCAACTACGGGCGCTCCTTGGCGACACGGTGGCTGGTCTCGCGGTGGCGTCGATGGAGCGCCGCGAGGGAGCTGCCTACGACTTCAACGAGCCGCTCCTCGCCACGGTGTTGAGCACGCCGCCTTTTAATAGCGGCGAAGTGGTGATCGCCTTGCAGTTCCTCTCTCCAGGACGCCATGCGGGGCCAGGAGGCGATATCGCGGAGATTTGCCAATCCGCCGAGGAGGCGAACCCGGGGTTGCAAACGCAAATGACTGAGCCGATCGCGGCCGATGCCCGCTTAGTCGCACTTTTAACCGGGCGACTGGCCCAAGCGCAGTCGTTGTGAGTTTAACCTCATCCGCATCCTGCGCGGTTTTTGAATTTCGCGAGCAAGCTCGCCCCTCAGTTTAATTTCCGCTCAGTTGCTCCCTCACGCTCCTTCGCCATGGCCGCCG
>JBILJE010000226.1:0-5388 GCA_044377395.1 Rariglobus sp.
AGCGGTCGAACAGCAGACTGGAAGTCTGCGCTACTTTTTTTCAGAGCAGACCTGAAGACGTCACGACTTGGCCAGTCATTATCCGCCTCATTTCACCCAGTCGGTTGATTTCACCAAAAACTGCCAGGTGCCTTTGAACGTGCCCAGTTCGCCGT
The DNA here is from genome assembly GCA_044377395.1 of Rariglobus sp. GTDB lineage: Bacteria > Verrucomicrobiota > Verrucomicrobiia > Opitutales > Opitutaceae > Rariglobus. Next base: position 156 of record JBILJE010000226.1, read on the forward strand.
AGAAGGAGAGGGCCCCGTCGTACTCGCGGCGCTGCGCGTAGAGGCGTTCGCGGATCTCTTTGCGCGGGCCGTAGACGTCGTAGGTCTGACCGCGCACCTCAATGCGCAGCAGCCGGTTGTCGAGCGCCCGGGCTTTGACGCGGAAGAGTTTTCCAGTCCACGTGCCGTCGCGCAGATTCGCCTCGGCGGGCAGCTGCGCGAGCTCCACGGCGGCGGCGAAATCGGTCTTCGCCAAATCCACCTTGCGCGCGTTGGCATCGCCGTCGTCCTCGCGGCCGGCCGCTTCGCGGGTGAGCGGGGTAAATTTACCGGGCTGCCCATCGGTGACGGTATGGAAGCGTGCGGTCAGCGGGAAATGGTCGGAATAGCCGCGACCGCCCGCGCCTTCCGCGCTCCAGCGCACGGGCAGCAAGTCGGCGGCGTCTGCGTTGAGACCGGCGAAGCGCGCGACGGCAAAGGAGTTGTCCACATAACGAACGCCGCTCTGATCGTAGAGGCCACGGGTGACCAGCAGGTGCATCAACGTTCCCCACTCGCCCGCGTAGACGTCGCTGCCGCGCTCAGTCGCGGCCAGTTCGAACCACAAGTTGTAGAGGTCGCGCGCCGCACCGCGAATCGCCAGCTCGTTGCCCTGTGAACCGAGCCTGTCGTTGATGCCGGTAGCGGCGAGTTTACGGTAACGCCGCTTCTGGTTGTAGTGAGAATTCAAATCCCCACCGATAACGATGTCGGCGTGGGGATCGGCAGTCAGCAGTTCGTCGATACGGCGGCGTAGCACCCCGGCATTTTCGAGGCGAATCAGCTCCATTTTCGCATCGCTTGCGCCGGCTTTCCAGTGGTTGTTAAAAACCGTCAGCGGATAACCCTCAACGTCGAGCTGCACCTCAAGCAGGTTGCGGGCGCTGCGCATCGGAAAAGTGCGCACCGCTTTTATCGGGAACCGAGTGAACACCACGTTCTTGATCGCCGGACCGAAGCGCAGGTCGGCCGCCGCGCCCTTGCCATCACCAACACCCGAGCCTTCGCCAACGGCGTCAGCTGGGTTTTGCCCATCACCACCCGTGACCACCGAGTAGCCAACCATGCCGCGATCGACAAAGGCCTTGAGCAAAAGCGCCTCGGCGGGCAGGTCGGCGATCTCAGGAGTGAAGTCCGGACCGAGCATCCGCTCGATGGTCGTATCGGCGTAGCGTTTTAGCAGTGCGAGGTAATCGGGCGGGCTTTTCCCGGGCGTGTGGTCGATCTCGATTTCCTGAAACAAGATGACTTCGGGCGGGTTGCCGGCGAAGCCCGCGCGGGCAACGACCGCGGCGATGTTCTGCACCTTGGTCAACGCATGGGCAGGCGTGTAACGCGCCGATTGGTAATCGTCGTAAACCGCCACGCCGTCGGCGTCGTGGAGGTTTTCCACGTTGTACACCATCACCGTGAACGGCCGCGCCAGCAGCGAGCACGGAGCCAGAGCAAGCAGGAGTAAAACCCACTGAAACCATGGGCTGCTCACCCGTTGTTTTTTAGCGATAGGAAACACGACTAAGAATACTCACTGACGCCTTATTTACGAAACAGCGCGTCGAGCGAACCGAAGCTCTTGAGCGGGGCTTTGGGCTTGTTCGTCGTCACCGGCAACGGGCTGGCTTCACGCGGTTTCACCGGTTCGACAACCGGAGCGGGCGCGGTAGCAAAAGGGGCACCGTGCTTGGAGGAGGCAGATGCGAGCTTGGCGCTCGTCACGCCCAATTTGGGTGCATGGCTCTGCTTAAGTTCGGCAAGGGTGCGCTCGAGTTTTTGCACCGAAACCGGTTCGGCGGTGCCCAACTCCTGAGCAAACAAACTCACGCGCAGCTCCTCCACCTGCCAGCGCAGCGCCGCCACGCCAAGGAACGGCGCGAGTTGTTTGGCCCGCTCGGTATCCTTGACCTGAGCTTGTTTCCAGCGATCGGCGCGCAGCTTCATTGCTTTCAAGTAACGCGGAAAATGCGCCAGTTGAGCATACGGCGTCACCCGTAAAAAGTCCGCCGGCACCAAGGCGGTGAGGTCGGGGCCTTGGCCGCGATAGGGATTCGGGTGAACCAACAGCGACTGGCGCAACGTGAGGATTTCACGCACCAGATCGACCAGGCGCGGTACCAACCCGAGCAGGTCGGCTTTGGTTTTCATGACCGCAGCGGCGAATGCGGCGGCGGTGAGGGTTTTAACGCGCGACGCCGAGCAGGCCCAGTGGCGCAGGGCTTCGTAAGCGTGTTCGCGTAACGTCTCCGTGGTGCCGAGAGTCGCCAAGAGCGCCCCCAGCTCGCGCAGTTGTTTCAAATCCTTGTGCAAACAGGCCAGCGGGTGCGCGAGTTGCCACTCCATGAGACGCTCCAGCGCCGGCGCAGTCGCCTCGGCCGCTTCTTCTGGGGTTTTAAACAGCCGCAGGGCCACCCCGCCTCCCGGGCCGTTTTTGAGTCCAGGAAACGCATACACCGCCACGCCGGCCTGGTCGCACACGTGGACGCGCCCGGGCACGTCGCCAAATTTCCACTCGGTCTGTTCGCCCAGTTCGTGTTTGGCGCGGGCACGGCGCCACGCATCGGGGTCTTCGCGCGAAACACTCGCGCTGGCCTCGCGCTGATGCGCGGCGATGGCGAGGGCGATCTCGGGCAATTCGCGGCTGGCGCAGATTTCACGGCCCTCATCATCAACCACACGCACACGCACCCGCAGGTGATCGGGCAGCGGGCGCTCTTCGGCAAACACGCTGGCGTTGATCTTCAACTTGAGTCGTTCGCCGATCAAAATCGCGAGCGCCTCGGGCAGGGTGTGGCGCTGGGCGGTGAGGCGCGCGTGTTGGGCTGCGGTTTTAGCCAACTGCCGAGCAGCGTCACCGAGCGGCACGAAGTCGCGACGCAGCTCCTTGGGCAAAGCGCGCAGGTAATGTTCAACCTTGGCCGCCAGGTGGCCCGGCACCGCCCAGTCGAGCGCGGCGGGCGTGAGATCGGCTGCGACGCGCACCGGCACATCGAGGGTAACGCCGTCGTCGGTCTGGCCGGGCTTGTAGGCGTAGTTAAGCGGCAGCGCGGCTTGCTGGAGGGGCATCGCCTCGGGGTAGGCCTCGGTGTCGGCCTGCAGCTCTTCGGGATCGCGCAGGTCGTCGGGCGCAAACATGAGAAAGCGAGGCTCGGCGCCTTTGCGATCGCGGACCAGATCGACCAACTCGGCCACCGAAGAAATACCTGTAAACGGAGCCGCTGACGAAGTTGCCGCAGTGCCACTTTCAGGAATCAGCCGCGCCGCGTAAAACCGGTAAATCCCCTCGTCGAGGTTGAGGTAGCCGCTGTCGCGGGTTCGCGTCAGCAGGTTTTCGACTTCCTCGCGCACGCCTCGGTTGTGGGCGATAAAATCCAGCGGCCACGTCACCTGGTCGTTCACCAGCGCCTCGCGGATAAAAATCTCGGTGGCGTGCACCGGGTTCACTTTGCCGTAACTGACGGCGCGCGATTCCAACTCCAGCCCGTAAAGGCGGGTGCGCTGTTTCACCATCACGCGGCCGGCGTCCTGATTCCAGAAGGGTTCGCTGTGGGCGACTTTCACCACGTGTGCGCCGAGATCGAGCGCCCAGAGTGGATCCATCCGTGCCGAGGTGCGGGCAAACAACCGCGTGGTCTCCATGATCTCCGCCGACATGATCCACCGCGGACTCTTGTTATTTTTAGAATCGGTTTTTTGACGCGGGTCTTCACCCCGCTTGGGGTGAGACTTCTTCTCGTCGCGCACGAACAAGACTGAGCCGGGAAACAGGGCGACGCGGCGGTCGTGGGTCGCCTTGTAGCCACCGTTGTCGTCGTCGCGGGTCGCGATGTTGCCCAGTAGGCCGGCGAGGATGCTGCGGTGAATGGCGCGGTAGCCGGGCGAAGCGAAGGCAGTTTTGTCCGCGTTGATTTTATCCGGCGGGATGCCGTCGAAGATCGAGGTGAACTGAAAGTCCTTCCGCTGCTCCATCACGTCGAGCAGTTGCGAGTGCACGTCGCGCCACTCGCGCATGCGCGTGTAGCTCAAAAAATGGTCTTTGCAGAAGCGGCGAAGGCGAGCCTGCGAGAGGCGGTCGAATTGATCATGGTAAGCATCCCAGATGTTGAGCAACGCCAGGTAATCGGAGTCAGGGTGGTTAAAGCGACGGTGGGCCAAGTCGGCTTTTTCGCGCGCCTCCATCGGCCGCTCGCGCGGATCCTGGATGCTCAAGCCCGATGCAATCACCAAGACTTCGCGCACCGCCTTCTCACTGCGGGCCTGCAAAATCATGCGCCCCACGGTCGGGTCCACCGGCAGACGGGCCAGCTCACGACCCACGGGCGTGAGTTGGCGCGCCGACTCGGTGGCATTGGAATCGAGCGCACCGATTTCCTCCAACAGCGCGTAGCCGGCGCGGATAGACTTGGCCGCCGGCATGTTGATGAAGGGAAAGCGCTCGATGTCGCCCAAGCCGAAGGCCTTCATGCGCAAGATCACGTCGGCCAAGTTAGCGCGCTGGATCTCAGGCTGGGTGAAGCGCGGGCGCTCGTTGAAGTCGGCTTCCGAATACAGACGGATGCAAACGCCATCAGAGACGCGGCCGGCGCGGCCCTTGCGTTGATCGGCGCTGGATTGCGCGACTGCCTCGATCGGCAAGCGGCGGGTGCGCGCCTGCGGCGAATAGCGGCTGATGCGCGCCAGGCCGGTGTCCACGACGTAGCGGATACCGGGGATGGTGAGGGAGGTTTCCGCGATGTTGGTCGCGAGGATGAGTTTGCGCCGCTGCGATGAGGCAAAAACGCGCTGCTGCTCGGAATTGGAGAGGCGGCCGAACAGCGGAACGATTTCGGTATTCGGCAAACGGCGACCTTCGAGCAGCTCGGTGGTTTCACGGATGTCGCGCTCGGCGGGCAGGAAAACGAGGATGTCGCCCGAGTCGCTGTCGCGCACGATGCGTTCGACGGCCTCGGCCGCGCCGTCGATGTAATGGAGCGCCTCGGAGCGCGAGGAACGTTCGTCGCCCTCGGCCGCGTCGCTACCGAGGGAGTCGAGCGGGGCGTAGATCACCTCGACTGGGTAGGTGCGGCCGGAAACCTGAACAACGGGCGCATCGTCAAAAGCTTTGGAAAACGCCTCGGTGTCGATGGTCGCCGAGGTGACGATGATTTTGAGCTCGGGGCGCTGGTGGCGGAGGTTACGCAGGTGGCCGAGGAGAAAGTCGATGTTGAGCGAACGCTCGTGG
>JBILJE010000068.1:0-12531 GCA_044377395.1 Rariglobus sp.
AAAAAAAGGCCAGTGGAAGCTGAGTCAAACGGGGCGACTGCGGTGCGCCGAGCTGGTCCAGGTTTACAGCAAAGCCAAGGTTCGCCCTCAGTCTGCATGAGAATAGGCAGTAACGAGGTTTTTCCTATAGAAACGGATTGTCTCGCGAGACCAGCGAATCGAACTCGGATAGAAACCTCATTGCTTGGCGGTTAGGGACGATTCTGCACCCGAAAACTCGAAAGTTTCGGACCAAGAGAATTAGGCTAGGTCCTCGATTGGAGTAATTGAGGAGATGGACTATGTCCGGGGTTTCCGGACCGTCCTTTACCTTTCGATTCGGGGAATCGCGCTGAGCAGCGTGCGGGTGTACTCGTGCTGCGGGTTTTCCATCACCTCAAGGGTGGGCCCCATTTCCACAATTTTACCCCGGTACATCACCGCGATCCGGTCGGAAATGTGTTTCACCACCGATAGGTCGTGGGAGATGAAAATGAGCGTGAGGTCTAGCCGGTGGACCAGATCGGCGAGCAGGTTGAGGATCTGCGCCTGGATGGAGACGTCGAGGGCCGAGACCGGTTCGTCGGCGATGATGATGCGCGGGTTCAACGCAAGGGCGCGGGCAATGGCGATGCGCTGGCGCTGGCCACCGGAGAATTCGTGCGGGTATTTTTGCAGGTCGCTTACCGGCAGGCCGACTTGCCCCATGAGCTCGATGACGCGGTTTTTGACCTCGGCCGGAGGGCAAATCCGGTGAACGACCAAGGGTTCAGCCAACGTGGCGAACACCGTCATGCGTGGGTTGAGCGAGGCGAACGGGTCTTGGAAAACCATCTGCAAATCCCGTCGCTGGGTGGCGAACTCAGCCGCAGTGCCTTCTGTGAGGTTTTTGCCTTCCAGAATAACCGCCCCCGAGGTGGGGGGGATCAATTGCATGAGCGTGCGCCCGAGCGTGGATTTACCTGAGCCGGATTCACCGACCAAGCCAATGACCTCGCCGCGTTTGATATCAAAGCTCACCCCGTCCACAGCACGCACCACGCCGGAGCGGGTGGTGAAGTGGGTTTCGAGCGCTTTGATTTCCAGAATGTTGTCGTTGGGGTCGATCGGCGCGCGGGCCGTCGACGGGTGCGCGGGCGCGTCCGGCGGGAGGGCGAAGCGGGCGAGCAGCGCGGCTTCGTCGATGGGTTTCGAAAGGTCGGGCGGCAGGCCGGGTATGGTGAACAGTGGCCGGCCTTTTTCCTGTAGCGCGGGCACGCAGCGTTGCAGCGCTTTGGTGTAGGCGTGCTGCGGATCACGGAAAAGCGTGCGGGTGTCGGCCGTCTCCATGATGCGCCCGGCGTACATGACCTGAACGCGGTCGCACAGGCCGGAGACGACACCGAGATCGTGGGTCACAAAAATCACCGCCATGCCGAACTCGCGCTGGAGTTTTTTAATCAACGCGAGGATCTGCGCCTGCACGGTCACGTCGAGGGCAGTGGTCGGTTCGTCGGCGATTAAGATGTCGGGCTTGGTGATGAGCGCCATGGCGATCATCACGCGCTGGCGCATGCCGCCGGAAAACTCGTGCGGGTAGCTGTGCATGCGTTTGGCGGCGTCGGTGATGCCGACGGCCTCCAGCATGGTGAGGGCCCGGGCCAGCGCGGCGGGGCGCGAGATTTTTTCGTGGATGAGCAGCGGCTCGATAATCTGCTCCGAAACCCGGGTGTACGGGTTGAGCGAGGTCATCGGGTCCTGGAAAATCATCGAGATGCGTCGGCCGCGAATCGAGCGGAGCTGGGCCTCGGGGGCGCTGAGCAAATCGACGCCGTCGAACATCGCCGTGCCGCTCTCGATGCGTCCGGGTGGTTGGGGCACCAGACCCATGAGCGAATAACAGGTGACCGATTTACCGGAGCCGGATTCGCCGACGATGCCGAGGGTTTCCCCGCGTTCGAGCTGGAAGCTCACGCCGTCTACCGCGCGATAAACGCCGCTGCGCGTATGGAAGTAGGTGCGAAGGTCGGTGACGGTGAGCAGTGGCATCAGTCGGAGCGGCGGCGGGTTGGACGAGGGACGGTGGAGTGCGGTTAACTTGAGTGTTAACGCGCAACCGGAGCGGATGCGGTGAGTTTATCCAACTCGGCGACGACGGTGGCTGGGGCGAGGTTGTGCAGATCGCCGCCGCCTTGCGCCGGGCAACCGGGGGGCTGAAGAAGCTTGGTGGGCGCGGCGAAAATCGGGCCGGTGCGCACGGGGTTGGTGGGGCCAAAGAGCGCGAGCACGGGGCAACCGAGGGCGTTGGCCAGATGCATGCCGCCGGTGTCGTTGGTGACGATCAGCGCACAGGAACGCAGTTCGCGCAGGTAGGCATTGAGGTCGGTGGCACCGGCGAGGTTTTGCACGCGTTCAGGCGAGAACCCTGCGGACACCTGATCGGTGATCTCGCGGTCGCGGGCGGTGCCGAAGAGTTTAAATACGTGGTCGGGGCGGGCCTCGATGAGGGCGCGCCAGTGTTGAATGGGCCAGCGTTTGGCTGGGGTGTTCTCCGAGCCGGCGATCAGGCCAATGACTTTGGGGCCATGTGGCTGGTCGAGTTCCGGCTGGGGCAGGGGGGATTTATCAATCGGCTCGGTCAGCCCGAAGGTGCGCAGGAATGCTTCCCATTGTGCGAACTGGTGGTGAGCAGCCTGGTCGAAGTCGGCCGGCAGGCGGTGGGCGTGCGTGAGCAACGGGCGACGATGGCCGGGACGGATGATACCGAAGCGTTGCGGGCAACCGGTGAGACGCGCTTCAAGGTCGCCGCGCAACGAGTGGGTGAAGATATAAAAGACCTCCGGCGGTGCTTTGCGGAATTTCAAAAAGTGACGGAAGTAACCGAGTCCGCGCGGCGGCAGCGGCTCGTAGCGGTCGGCCACGCCTGCCGCTTCGATGAGCGGGGCAAAGGCGGCCTTGCCGATCAGGGTGAATTCCACGTCGGGGCGGCCGGCTCGCATCGCGCGCAGCAGGGGCAGGAGCATAACGACGTCGCCCAGCCAGTTCGGCAGGCGCACGAAGTAGCGTTTGTTGCGCGGGAGTTTCGACCAGCCTCGGTAGGCTAGTTCCTGCGGAATAAAGCTGCGGCTCAGGTTCAGGTTGAGACTGTGGTCGGGGGTGTTGAGGATTTTCCAGCGGTCATGCGACCAGAGCCAGGTGGCGCAGAGGCGTTCGTTGGTCGAAAGTTTTTTTTCAAACCAGCGATTAAGGGCCACGGTGGCGCCGGCCATGGTGCCGTCGTTGGGCACCGGTTCGGAGTGGAATTCCATGCGCCAAAAGCCGGTGCGCAGCGGGTAAAGCGCGTTGAGTTCGGCGCCCTCTTTTTGGAGGAAAAGGCCGGGCAGTTCGGTGCTCGCGCAGAGCCGGCCAAACAGCGTGGTGAGCGTGCCGGTGTTACCTGCGTTTTGGTCAAACATCAGGGTGATGATCCCGTTGCGTCCGAGGATCGCGCGGGCGGCATTCAGTCCTGTCTTGCGCGATAACATCCGCAGCCCGAACCGTTCCCGCGTGAGGCGCAGGTAGGCGTCCATCGCAGGGGATTTCAGCGGGCGGTAAATCACGCCGGATTCCGGCACGGGTACGGGGCTGAGAAAGCCAAGCCACGTGAGGCTTTCCCAGTAGGCAAAATGGCCGTCGGTCATCACCAGCGGACGTGGGCGGGTCTGGTGGTCGGTTAACAAATCGGCCAGCGACGGGGCAACCGTAGCCATGCGCCGCATACGCTCGGGTGACAAGTACGGCGAGGCGAGGGCAAGCAGGGCGGTTTCCATCAAACACCGGTGGCTTTGCCGAGCCATGCGGGCCCGCCAGCTCGCCGGGCGCTCGGGAAAACAAATGCGCAGGTTGTCGCGCACAAGTCGGTCGCGAGGGGACCACGCCATGAGTTCGCCAAGGATGACAGTGAGCGTTTTGAGCAGGGGCTCCGGAGTGCGCGCAAGGGTCCAGCCGGTGGCGGTGATGAGGGGGATGAGCACGGGTGGACGGCCGGATTATGGTTTGATTTCGAAACGCGGAGGCCCATTAGATGGGCGTAATTTTCCAGTTTAAAGCTGATTTTTTGAACGTAACCCCGCATGCCCCGCATTCTTGTCATTAAACCCTCTTCGCTGGGCGACATCGTGCATGGCTTGCAGGTCGTCGCGTCGCTTAAGGAGCAGGTGGCCGGGTTGCACGTGACCTGGGTGGTCCGTGAGATTTTTGCCCCGTTGGTTCGCGCCTGCACTGCGGTGGACGAAGTGATCGTGTTCCAGCGTAAGCAAGGTTGGCGGGGAATCCGGCTGGTGATGGGCGAGCTTCGCGCGCGGTCTTTTGATGTGGTGTTGGATTTGCAGGGGCTCTTGCGCAGCGGCCTGATGACCTGGAGCGCCCGCGCCCCGCGCAAGCTCGGCAGGAGCGATGCCCGCGAGGGTGCAGGGTTGTTTTACGGCGAACGCGCCCCGCTGCCGGCGAGCGGGCGAAACAGCCACGCCCTGGAGATTTTGCTCCAATTCGCGCCCCTGCTCGGCGGCCGTGCCGCGCTCGGCACACCCCTGACTTTCCGTCCGGGTGGGGATTTCGCGGGCGCGAATTTTTTTAACAACGGGGCCGCCGCTCCCGTCGTGATGTTTCCCGAAAGTCGCCGCCCCGAAAAGTGCTGGCTGGGCTTTACCGCTCTCACCGCACTGATGCTGCAGGCCGATCCGGCGGTGCGGATCGTCTGGAGCGGTAGCGAGCGACTCGCCGATGGGGGCGCCTTTCCGACCGAGCGGTTTCTTAATTTAACTGGGCTCACCGCGCTCGACGTCATGCCGCAGATTATCGGTCGAGCCGGGGCGGTTTTCGCCAACGACAGCGGCCCCATGCACCTGGCCGCCGCCCTCGGCAAACGCACGCTGGCGATCTTTGGGCCGACCGCGCCTGAGCTGTTCGGGCCTTATCCGCTGAGTTGCCCGCGGCATGTGGTGGTGCGTGCACCCGGCGGGGATTTGGCGCGGTTGACACCCGAAGCCGTTTTCCAGGCTTGGCAGGCCTAGGGAAGTTAGGCCGATATGGCCTGCTCCATCTATGTCTGAGCTCACGCCCACCGCTTCCGCCCCTGTTCAACAACCGCGTCGCGGTCTGGTGCTGGACCGTGACGGCACGATCATCGTGCACGTGCCCTATTTAAGCGATCCGACGGGCGTCGTGTTGTTACCCGGTGTGCGCGAGGCTTTGTTGACCGCGAAATCGGCAGGCGTGGACCTGTTTTTGCACAGCAATCAGTCGGGCGTGGGTCGCGGCATGTTTGACCTCGCTGCCGTCGACGCCTGCAACCGGCGCATGATCGAGCTGCTCGACTTGGGCGAACAGCCGTTTGTGCGCATCTGCGTGGCGCCCGAGGCTCCGAAAGATCCGGCGGTTTACCGCAAACCCGAGCCGCGCTTCGCCCACGAGCTCCTGCGCGACTTCGGTTACGCTCCGCACAATCTGGCTTACATCGGCGACCGCGGGTCCGATTTGGAAACCGCCGCGCGGGCCGGCATTGGCGGGCTGGGCGTGGCGACCGGACTCGATGACCTGCCAGCTGAACTGGCCGAGCTCGGGCTCGACAAAACCTTCCCCGTTTTTGCATCGCTCTCGGCGGCGGTAGAACATTTTTTGAAAACTCCGCTATGAACACGCCCTTAGTTCTCACCTTCGACGAGATGCTCCGCTTCCGCCAAAAGGCCGCCGCCGAGGGCCGCCGCGTGGTGTTGACCAATGGCTGTTTCGACCTGCTGCACCGCGGCCACATCGAATACCTGCATCAATCCGCCGCGCTCGGCGACCTCTTGATTATTGCGGTTAACAGCGATGCCTCGGTGCGCGCACTCAAAGGCCCTGATCGTCCCCTCAATTCCGAGCAGGACCGCGCCTACGCCCTCGCCAGCCTGCGCTGCGTGGCGGCTACGTTTGTGTTTCCCGGCTCCCGGCTCGATCAGGAAATCCGCCTGCTAAAACCCGACGTCTACACCAAGGCCGGCGACTACACGATCGACTCGCTCGACGCCGGCGAACGCGACGCGTTGCTCAGCGTCGGGGCCGACATCCGCCTGATGCCCTTCGTTCCCGGTCGCTCCACCACCAGCTTGGTCGAACGCATGCGCGCTCCCTGCTGAGGGGAGCGTAACCGGTTCTCGCCGCGCCGCTGCCTCCGCCCGTTTCCGATTTCCAAGCACACCCTTTTTCCCGTCATGCAACTCACCGATAAAATTCTCGTCACCGGCGCGGCCGGCTTCATTGGCAGCGCCTTGGTGTGGGCGCTCAATCAGCAGGGCTACGAGAACATCGTGCTGGCCGACTTCCTCGGCTCCGACGAGAAGTGGCGCAATCTCGTTCCCCTGCGCTACGCCGACTACATCGAGGCCGACCAGCTTTGGGCCAAGCTCGACACGCCCGCCCTGCGCGACGTGCGCTGGGTTTTTCACCTCGGCGCTTGCTCGGCGACCACCGAGAAAAACGCCTCGTACCTGATGGATAATAATTTCGATTACACCCGTCGCCTGGCCGAGTGGGCGCGCGCCGGTGGACGCCGTTTTGTCTACGCCTCCTCCGCAGCCACCTACGGCGATGGCGCCCAGGGCATGCTCGACGGGCAGGCGAACCTCAACGACCTGCGCCCGCTCAACATGTACGGTTACTCGAAGCATTTCTTCGACCAGTACGCGCAACGCCAGGGTTGGTTTGACGGCGCCAACGCCATCGTGGGTTTGAAGTATTTCAACGTTTTCGGGCCTAACGAAGACCACAAAGCCGACATGCGCAGCGTCGTCCACAAGGCCTACGCCCAGATCCGCGACGAGCACAAGGTGCGGCTGTTCCGCAGCTATCACCCCGATTACCGCGACGGCGAACAGAAGCGCGACTTCGTCTACGTGAAGGACGCCGTCGCCATGACCCTGCACCTCGCCCGCACCCCGGTTGCAAGCGGCTTGTTTAACGTCGGCACCGGCCGCGCCTCCACCTGGATCGAGCTGGTCACGCCGATCTTCGCCGCGCTCCAGTTGCCCGCCCAGATCGAGTTCATCGAAATGCCCGAGGTGCTGCGCGGTAAATACCAGTACTACACCTGCGCCGACACCCGCCGCCTCGCCACCACCGGCTGGACCGGGAAAAACCACACGCTCGCCGAAGCCGTGACGGACTACGTCACGCGTTACCTGCTCACCGACCACCGCCTCGGCCACGTCCGCGGTTCCTGAATACCCCAACCCTACCGCCCACCATGGCTACACCGACTTTTACCGAATCGCTGGAAGAACTCCGCAGCGTACTCACCGCCAGCACCGCGCTGGCGCCCGTCGTCACCACGGTGGGCGAGGCAATTCTCGCCAGCCTGCGCCAAGGCGGCAAGTTGCTCACCTGCGGCAACGGCGGGAGTGCGGCCGACGCCCTCCACCTCGCCGAGGAGCTGGTTGGCCGCTATAAAATCGAGCGCCGCGCCCTGCCTGCGATCTGCCTCAATTCCGACGTGACCGCGCTCACCTGCATCGGTAACGACTATGGCTACGACGCCATTTTTGCCCGTCAGGTCGAGGCCCTTGGTCGGCGCGGCGACGTGCTGGTGGGCTTCACGACCAGTGGTAACAGTGCCAACGTGCTCGCCGCTTTCGCCGCCGCCCGCGCCCGTGGCATCACCACCGTGCTGCTTTCCGGCAAGGATGGCGGCAAGGCCCGTACCCAGTGCGATTACCCGATCATCGTTCCCAGCGCCACCACGGCGCGCATTCAGGAAGTGCATACCCTCGTCCTTCACCAGTGGCTGGAGGCGATCGACGCCGCCGACTGGACCCAACTGCCCGCATGAACATTCCCGCCATCCTCGCAACCTTCCGTAACCTGCGCGTCCTCGTGATCGGCGACCTGATGGTCGACCATTACATCTGGGGCGAGGTGAACCGCATTTCCCCCGAGGCGCCCGTGCCCGTGGTACACGTTGCCCGCGAGAGCCACACCGCTGGTGGTGCGGCCAATGTTGCCCTCAACTTGGCCGCCCTGGGGATTGCCGCCGAATTGATCGGCTCGCTCGGTGAAGACGACGCCGGTCGCCGCCTGCGCGCCCTGCTGGCGACATCCCGCATCGAAGCCTCGCGCTGCGCCACGATCCCGGGCACGTCCACCATCGTAAAAACCCGCGTCATTGCCCGCACGCAGCAGCTTTGCCGAATCGACCACGAAGGGGCGCGCGACGGCTACACTTTGGAAAACGGCCGCGTATCCGACGAGGTGCTTGCCATGGCGATTGCCGCCGCCGACGCGGTGATCATTTCGGACTACGCCAAAGGCACCATCAGCCAAACTCTGATCAACCGCGTAATAGCCGCCGCGCGCATCCATGGCAAGTTGGTGGCGGTCGACCCCAAGCCATCGCGGCACCTCTCCTTTAACAACGTCGGCCTGATCACCCCGAATCGTCACGAAGCGCTGGAATTGGCCGACCTGCCCGAGCCCGGGGTAGGGGAAAGTTATCCGCTGGAGGAAGCGTGCCGCCGGATTCACGCTAAGTTTTCACCTGACCTGCTGGTGATCACACTCGGTGCCGACGGTATGGCGTTGTGCCGCAACGGTGTGGTTGAGCACGTCATGCCGACCGAGGCGCGCGAAGTGTTCGACGTGTCGGGTGCGGGCGACACCGTAATCGCCACCCTGACAGCGGCGCTGGCGGCCGGCTGTGCGCCGATAGATGCGGCGCGTCTGGCCAACAAAGCCGCCGGTGTGGTCGTCGCCAAGATGGGCACCGCCACCGCCAGCCCAGCCGACCTACTGCAGACCAAAGACTGAGGGGCAGCGCCGGGCCAGGGTTTCGTGCGGTTGTTGAGGTGCGCCCGCTAGCCTGCCGAGCGCGGCGGGCTCCCGCCTGTCTGCTTAGCGCTGACACGCGGGTGGCAACTCAGCGGAGGTGGACGCACGCGTGACAGGACGGCCGGGGCCGCGACCGAGAGAGACCTACGCCGCCCCCGCCACTTCGTAAACGTGCTCAAACAACGTGGTGCACTTCTTCTCGTAGATTTCCGGGGTGTAGGCGCGCGGCAGGCCTTCGTCCAAGGTGTCTTTGATCGCCGTGAGCACCGAAGCTCGCGCACTCGACTTCTGCCGCCAGTCGAGGGTCAGCACCGCCTGTAGGCGCTCGTAGAGAATGCGCGCTACCTTTTTCACCTCCGCCCGCTCCTCATCCGTCAGCGCCGGATCGGGGCGCGTCAGCAAATCGAAAATCGTCAGCTCCGCGTCGCTCAACTGCTCGCGCACATGGCGGGTCTGCTCCTCGTTGAGTGAACCACTCAACTTCAGCAGGGCTTCGAAGAGTTCTTCAATGCTCCGGCTGCCTTGGTTGTAGGTCTCGATCAGCTCCTCGAACTTGTCGAGGTAGTCGGCCCGCGTGCGGTTGATGCGGATAAGCTTGTCGAGCTGCTCGCGGATGGCCGCCTTGAGCACCTCCAGGTCGGTGTTCTTGGTCTTCGACTTCTTAAACCGCTGGGACAAGGCCTCGAAATTGATCCGCGACAGATCGAGCGGGGCAGGGCCGTCTGCCAGGATTTCCACACCGGTGATCGACACATCCAGCAGCTCGTTGATTTCTCCCATCACCTGCGAAATATCCGCCGGGTTCGGGTTGAGCTTGGTCCGAATGGCGGCGGCAATCGCCGCGATGCACGACACCCGCCCAGTGAACTCCACCGCCGCCGGGTCCGGTTTCACCGCGTTGTAAAGCGTAGTCCCCAGCCGTTCATGGCCAAAAAATTCCCGCCGCACCCCATCCGGTGCGATCAGGGCGTTGACCGCCGCCTCGACCAATTCGAGCCGCTCAAACCCTCCGGCCGCTAGTTGCTCAATGGCCGCCAACGCGACTTGATTGGCCGTGCAGAACACCGTCGCCGCCTCGACCGCCTTGCGCAGCTCGGTCACCAGCTCCTGCTTGTCCTTCACCGGATTGACTCCGCCCTTGCCCGCCCCGTAGAGCGCCAGCGCCTTTTCCAAAGAACCAAACACGTTGGCGTAGTCCACGATCACCCCGCTGTGCTTGCCGGGGTAAACTCGGTTCGCCCGCGCGATGGTCTGCATCAGCGTGTGGTTACGCATCGGCTTGTCCAAGTACAACGTCGAACAGCTCGGCGCATCGAAGCCCGTTAGCCACATGGCGCAGACGAAGACCAGGCGCAGCGGATCTTGCGTGTCCTTAAATTTTTCCGCCAGCGGCGGCTGTGAATCGTTCATCCGCACCCGGTGCGGCGTGATGTCGAGGCAGAGCTTCTTCATCTGCTCGATCTCGTTTTGGCCGGGCGAGACGATCAGCGCCATGTCGGTGGTCGTGAGCACGTCGAGCTGCACCTTGAGTTCGGCGAGTTGGGCCAACTGCTCGTCGCTGCGCGGGCCCTTGCTGGCGGCGAACTTGCCCACCGCTTTCTCAACCCGCGCCCGCTCCTTCGCCCAGTGTTTTTGTACCTTGTCGTGCATCTTGAGCGCGGTGGCCTTGTCGATCGACACCACCATCGCCTTGCCCACAAAGCCGCGCCCGAGGAAGTGCCGTACAATGTCCGCCGCTACCGTCTCAAGCCGGTCGTCGCGGGTGAGGATGTGGTACTGTTTGCTCAACTCGCGTTCGAGTTTCGCCTCCTGCTCGGGATCCAGCGTGGCCTGCTCGATCAGGTCGTAAATGTCGTCGTTGAGGTTCGGGTTGACCAGTTGCAGCTCCGGGGTGCGGTTTTCATAAAACAGCGGCACCGTCGCGCCGTCCTCCACCGACTGCTGGAAATCGTAGATCGACACGTACTCGCCAAACACCTCGCGCGTGCGCTCCTCACCGGCGATCAGCGGCGTACCGGTGAAGGCGAGAAAAAGCGCCTTGGGCAGGGCCGCGCGCATGTTGAGCGCGAGCGTGTCGTATTGGCTGCGGTGCGCCTCGTCGGTCAGCACGATCACGTCCGAGCGGTCACATAAAACGGGCATCTGCCCGTTACCCTCACCCCCGGCCCCTCTCCCAGCGGTAGAGGGGAGTTTTAAGGCATCGGCAATCTGGCGTAGGAACTCTTCGGGCTGGTCCAAAACCACTGCGTTCGGAAAGCGCAGCACCGTAAAACCGAGCGAACGTAGCATGGCGTCACGGATCTTGTCCTTCGCAGCAACTTCAGGTGATTGATGAATCCCTCCGTCGAGCTCGATATCCAGTCGGTGTTCCGCGCAGAAGAAGTCGGCGATGTAATTATTCAACTGATGCTCACGCCGGAATTTCAGTCCCTCGAACCGCCGGTCACGCAGTAATTCCCACGCAACGGCTTCCGCTGCCGTGTGGTGCCGTCTCAATTCCCGCGCCCGCTGCACCAGGCCAGCGAAAGGTAATCCGCCGCGATAATGCTGCGCATCCCTCACCCCTGCCTCTCCCAGCGGGAGAGGTGTATGATGCGCATCCCCCACTGCCCACTCCGAACACCCTTCTCCCCTTGGGAGAAGGGCCGGGGATGAGGGTGATTCAGCCCGAGACCTCTCGGGCTGAAACTTATGCACCAACGTGAAAACGTAGCGGTGGTTGCCGCGCAGCAGTTCGCGCAGGTGCGCCCCGCTGCTCGCGTGGCAGAGGTCGCCCTCGGCGTCGCCGACCGCTCCGACGGTTTTAAACGTCTTGGCGATCTGGTCGTCCAGTTCCACCCGGTCGGTCACGACCACAAAGGTCCAGTTGCCCGGCACCTTGCGCAGCATCTTCTGCGCGTAAAACACCATGGAAAAACTCTTGCCGCTGCCCTGCGTCTGCCAAAACACCCCGCCACGCCCGTGCCCCTGCTGCCGCGCCTCCAACGACGCGGTTATCGCGTTGTTCACGCCGATGAACTGGTGGTTCTGGCCCAGAATCTTGACCAGCCCGGCCTTGTGCTCGGAAAAGAGCGTAAAGTTCTCCACCAGGTCGAGCAGGCGCGTCCGGTCGCAGGTGCCGCGCAGCATGACCTCCAACGACACCCGCCGAGGTTCGTCTTCGCGTTCGATGCGCTTCCATTCGAAAAACCGGCCCCAGTCGGCGGTGAGCGAACCCACCCGGCTGTCGCTGCCATTGGATGCGATCAGCAACGCATTACACCAAAACAGCGCCGGGATCTGCTGTTTGTAGTGAGTGATGTTGTCGTCGAATGCGGTGCGTGCCGGCACGCCGGGCTTTTTCAGCTCGATCACGATCAACGGCAGGCCGTTGACGAAGCCGACGAGATCGGGGCGGCAGGTGTAGAGCTGGCCGGTGACGCTGAATTGGCTGACCGCAAAAAAATCGTTGTTCGTCGGGTTTTCCCAATCGACCACCCGCAGCCGCTCGGTTTTTTGGCCGCCGTGGTCGCGATCCGGCACCGAGACTTTGATCCCGTCCTTGAGCAGGCCGTAAACCTCCCGGTTGGCCTGTTCCAGCAGCAGGGTCGAACGGTCGCGGGTGAGTTCATCCACCGCCGCCGCGATGGCCTCGGTCGGGAGTGCCGGATTGAGCCGCGCCAAGGCCGCCCGCAAACGGACCGCCAGCACCACCTCGCCCTTGGTTTCTCGCCCTAACGCTACGCGACCCTCACC